>JAQXDJ010000199.1 GCA_029251425.1 Vicingaceae bacterium | reverse complement strand
CATTGGTAGAAGTTTAAAAGTGGGGTTAAGCACAGTTCTTTCATCTCCAAATCGGAAAGCAGATAAGCCTAAATCAGTTTCATCACCATTTTGGTAAACTTTAAAACTTCTACCAATGGTATAGCCAGTTTTGGTTTGTAATAAAATGCTTTTGGTTAGGTTAAATTGCAAGTACCCAAACACATCATTCGATTTTTTTACCACATAAGCATTACTTTCTCCTAAATGGTAACTTCGCACAAATGCAGAAAAATTAGCTCCAACTTTCATGAAATTATTGAGTTTGTAATTAAAATCTGCCCAAATAGGCAATGTTAAATTGGCTTCAAATTTTTCGTTTTCACTTTTGTAGTATAATCCTAATAAAGGAACTATAAACGGACCAAATAACTCACCATTATAATAAGCACCAAAAGTATATTTCAGGTTTTCTTTTTTGTTGTATTTCATTAAAGCTAACCCTCCAAACTGATAATCTTTACTGCTTAATTTTTTAAAGTCGGAAGATATTTTAGGTAAGAACATATAAGTTCCGCTCCATTTTTCTGAATGTTTTTTGTTGTAGCCAATTTTTAAATTAACTGTTGAAACCGTAATTGGATTAAAGTTTGGGTGAAGTTTTGTAGTGAGCTGGTCAATATTAAACCCAGTTAAAAATGTATTCTTATCATTAATAACAATAGGCAATGTAACATCTAATCCAAAATCTTCAACAGTAGTATTTCCTGGTATGCTATCAAAATTATTAGCAGGTGTTGTACTGTAGTGGAAACGAGCTAAATCAACATAATCTTGAGCAAAAGAAATGCAAGATGCAAGAGATAGGGCACAAGAAAAAAGAATGCTTTTTATCATAGTTAAGCCAATTCAAAGACGGTAATTTCTGGCAATATACCAACTCTTCCGGGATAACCCAAAAACCCTAAACCTCTGTTTACATATAATTGTTGCTGTTTCTCGGAATACAACCCTGCCCAATTTTTATAAATGTATTGTGACGGGCTCCATTTGAAACCAGGTATTTCCACACCAAACTGCATTCCGTGTGTGTGTCCAGAAAACGTTGCAGCAATATCGGGGTGATTTGGTAGAACGTGAGCATCCCAATGTGTTGGGTCATGACTTAATAATAATTTTACATCCTCATCTAAACATCCTTTTTTAGCTTTATCAATATCTCCTAACTTAGGGAATCTTAATTCGCTACCCCAGTTTTCTACTCCTAAAATGGCTAATCGTTCATTGTTTTTTTCGATGATATGATTTTCGTTTAACAACAATTTCCAACCTAGTTTTTTATGAACAGCCTTCATTAAATCATAATTGTGTTTTTTACTTTCTAAATCGTCTTTTGGATAAAAATAATCGCCATAATCATGATTTCCTAAAATAGAATATACGCCCATCGGTGCTGTTACTTTGCTTAGGGTGTCCATAAATGGTAGGACTTCTTCAGTAATTTCGTTTACTAAATCACCAGTAAAAAAAACGATATCAGGTTTCTCATCCGTAATCATTTTTATGGCTTTTTCTAAAGGTTCTGTAGATATAAAACTGCCAGAATGAATATCAGAAACTTGAACAATTTTTAGTCCTTTAAAAGCATTGGGTAGGTTAGGGATTTTTAATTTTTGATTGTGAATGGTGTAATCAAAAGCAGATTTTAATACACCAAACATTAGCGTACTAAAGGGAATGATAGATGCTATTAATGCAGTTTTTTTAATGAAATCGATTCGGGATATTGAAATTTTATTTTCTGAATTGTTGTTTTTTGAGGGTGTCTTATTGATGATCCAAATAATAAATTTAATGAGGTCATAAATCAGAATAAATAAAGTTCCAATTAATTTAGAAACTCCAATAATCATAATTGTACCCATAACATAAGTGCGTGCAAATTTTGGAGGAGGAGTTTGCTCTAAAAAATAAGAAGCAGCAAAAAACATAAATGCTATTGTAGATAATGTAAAGATCCAATAGCTAATTTTTAATGTGTTTTTTAGGATGGAGTTGTAATTTTTAACAAAACTTTTTAAAGCTCTATAGTAGTATAGATCAATGCTTAGGATTAAAAAGGTAGCTATTAAAATAAATCTGAGGTACATCTATGAGTTAAATTTTAAAAGGTAAAATTGAGAATAAAATTAGGAGATTTTAAGATTTGAATAAAATGAATTATTTTTGTGGAAGTTAAGATTGGATTTTAATAAAAATGTTTACATTTGCGTCCGTTTTAACAGAACTGGAAATTAAAAGATGAAACGAGCACAGAAGCAGTTTCGCAATTTATATAGAAAAAAGAAGAAGTCATGAAAAAAGATTTACACCCAGAAGAGTACAGATTAGTAGTGTTTAAGGATATGTCAGTTGATGAGGCATTTTTAACAAAATCAGCAGCAGCATCTAAAGAAACTATTAAGTGGGAAGATGGTAACGAATATCCATTAATTAAATTGGAGGTTTCTGCAAAGTCTCACCCATTTTATACTGGTAAAATGACATTAGTTGATACGGCTGGTAGAATTGATAAATTCAAAAACCGTTACGCTAAACACTCGAAGAAATAAAAAATCTATTATAGATATATTTAAAAGTCCTAGTTTTTTAACTAGGACTTTTTTTATGGGTTTAATT
>JAQXDJ010000212.1 GCA_029251425.1 Vicingaceae bacterium | reverse complement strand
TAATACAAATTGGTTTCTTGCATCAGTAATTGGGAAGTTTTCGCTAAATACATTGAAAAGCCCCTCAATAATTCTGTTTTCTGGAGTTGTTTCCAATTGGAAAAACTCTTGAAATGATTTTAATTGGATATCTAAAAAATCAGGGTAAGCCAACTGATTTTTAGAAGCAGCAAAGCTAATTCTTTCTGCTTTTTGTGTTTCAACTAACGGTTTATTCATTCGTACAAATGAGTTAAGTTATTATTAAATTACCTTTTTTATCAAAAGGTTTTAATTCGTATTTTGTAAATACTTTAACTCTTTGTAAATCAGCTCATTTTGTAGAATGGCCTCAGTTGTCTATTTACGAGGAGTATATAAGCACAAAATGGTTTAGACATTATTTCGTTAAAAACGAGATAATATCTAAACCGTATTTTTTAAAAGGTAGAAATTATTTTACTTCTACTTCAGCTCCTGCTTCTTCTAATTGTGCTTTTAAAGCTTCAGCTTCGTCTTTAGCAATTCCTTCTTTTAATGGTTTTGGTGCACCATCAACTAATTCTTTTGCTTCTTTAAGACCTAAACCAGTTAATTCTTTAACTAATTTTACTACAGCTAATTTAGAACCACCAGCTGCTTTCAAGATCACATCAAATTCAGTTTTCTCGTCAGCTCCACCAGCGTCACCACCAGCAGCAGGACCAGCCATAGCAACTGCAGCAGCAGCAGGCTCAATTCCGTGTTCGTCTTTTAATATTGTAGCTAATTCGTTTACGTCTTTTACAGTTAAGTTAACTAACTCTTCTGCAAGTTTATTTAAATCTGCCATTTTAATTTATTTTTATTGTGTTATTTAAAATTATTAATTGTTTGTGTTTGTTTTTATTCAGGTTTCTCTGAAAGTGTTTTAACGATACCTGCAATTGTTCCACCGCTCGATTTAAGAGCAGAAACAACATTTTTAGCAGGAGATTGTAATAACCCGATAATTTCTCCAAGTAACTCTTCTTTAGATTTGATTGCAACAAGTGCTTCTAAACTTTCATCACCGATAAAAATTGCTTCTTCAATAAAAGCTCCTTTTAAAAGAGGTTTATCTGATTTTTTACGGAAATCTTTAATGATCTTAGCAGGTACATTACCTACAGTAGAAAACATTATAGATGTATTTCCTTTTAAAGCACTGTAAAGTTCTTCGTACTCTCCATCAGCTTTTTCTAAAGCTTTTTTTAATAGAGTATTTTTTACAACTTCTAACTGTACATCACTTTTAAAGCAACTTCTTCTTAAATTTGAAGAAGTTTCCGCATCTAATCCAGCAATATCAGCCAAATAAAAAATATTGGCGTTATTTACTTTCCCTGTTAAAACTTCTATCGCATCATTTTTTTCTTCTCTTGTCATAACTTAATTTCTTAGATTAGAAAATCTGTTAAACCATTAATGATTTTGATTCAACTTTAACTCCAGGGCTCATAGTACTAGATAAGCAAATGCTTTTCATGTAAGTACCTTTTGCCGATGTTGGCTTTAATTTTATAATAGTTTGAATTAATTCATTTGCATTTTCTGCTATTTTATCAGCATCAAATGAAGCTCTACCTACGGTAGTATGAATTATTCCAAATTTATCTACTTTAAAATCAATTTTACCTGCTTTGATTTCAGTAACAGCTTTCTTAATGTCCATTGTTACAGTACCTGATTTTGGGTTAGGCATTAAACCTCTTGGTCCTAAAACTCTACCTAGAGCTCCAACTTTACCCATTACACTTGGCATTGTAATAATAACATCAATATCAGTCCATCCGCCTTTTATCTTTTCGATATATTCGTCTAAACCAACAAAGTCAGCACCGGCTTCTTCAGCTTCAGCTTGTTTGTCAGGAGTACATAATACTAAAACTTTAACATCTTTACCTACACCATTCGGTAAGGCAACAGTTCCACGAACCATTTGATCAGCTTTTCTAGGATCAACTCCTAAACGTACACTAACATCAACAGATGCGTCAAATTTTGTAAATGTAATGTCCTTAACAATTTTAGCTGCTTCATCTAAATTATGCTCTTTTTCAAGATCAAACTTTGATAAAGCTTCTTTCATATTTTTGGTCAACCTAGCCATTGTTAATTAATTTTATTTATTATTAAACTTCTGCTGGGAACGCACCTTTAACGTTTATTCCCATACTTCTTGCTGTTCCTGCAACCATTTTCATGGCAGACTCAACTTTAAAACAATTTAAATCGGGCATTTTGTCCTCAGCAATTGCTTTTACTTGATCCCATGTTACAGAACCTACTTTTTGTCTATTTGATTCCGGAGAACCGCCTTTCAATTTAGCAGCTTCTAATAATTGCACTGCAGCAGGAGGTGTTTTAATTACAAAATCGAAAGATTTATCAGCATAAACCGTAATAGCAACTGGTAATACTTTACCAGCTTTATCTTGGGTTCTACCGTTAAACTGCTTACAAAATTCCATTATATTAACACCCTTAGCACCTAAAGCTGGTCCTACTGGTGGTGATGGATTTGCTGCACCCCCTCTAATTTGTAACTTAATTAATCCGCTTATTTCTTTAGCCATCTTAATTATTATTTAAATGGTACTTTTTCAACTGGAAGCATTATAACGCTGAAATTATACCGGTAATTACACTTTTTAACTTTCTTTTTCTACTTGTAAGAAACTTAATTCTAATGGTTGCTTTCTTCCGAAAATCTTCACCATTACCTCTAGTTTTCTTTTCTCTTCATTAATTCTTTCAATAGAACCACTAAATCCGTTAAATGGACCATCAATAACTTTGATGCTTTCTCCAACAACGTAAGGGATATTCATTTCCTCTTCACTTTCTGCTAACTCATCAACCTTACCTAAAATTCTATTTACTTCGCTCATTCTTAGTGGAAGAGGTTCTCCTCTTTTTTCTGCACCAAGAAATCCTATTACTCCATTTGTATTTCTGATTACGTGAGGAACTTCTCCTGACAAATCAGCTTCAACTAGAATATATCCAGGAAAAAAACTTTTTTCCTTACTTACTTTTTTTCCGTTACGTATTTGATAAACTTTTTCGGTTGGAATTAAAATTTGAGAAACATAAGCTTTCAATCCAGCGAACTCGATTTCATCTTCTATGTGTTTCTTGATTTTGTTTTCCGAACCACTAATAGCTCTTACAACGTACCATTTTTTTGTACTCTCAGCCATAACTATTATTCAAATAAACTATAAACAAATTTCATCATTTCGCTAAACGAACGATCCATTGCAAATATTATTAATGCAAAAATTACTGAAGCTACTAGTACTAATACTGCGCTATTTTGTAATTCTGACCAAGTTGGCCAAGATACTTTATTAAACAATTCGTCTGCCGACTCTTGTATGTATGTTCCAATTTTTGCCATAATATTCTTTTTAATGCACGGAAGGCGAGGCTCGAACTCACGACCGCTGGTTTTGGAAACCAGTGCTCTACCAACTGAGCTACTTCCGTAAGTTAATTTTACTTAACTTAATAATTTATGATAAGAAAGGTACCCGCTAAAGAACGGGTACCTTTACACTCTTTTTAATATAGAGTTATCTTATAAAATCTCAGTAATTTGACCAGCACCAACTGTTCTACCACCTTCTCTAATTGCAAATCTTAAAGATTTATTAATTGCAACAGGAACGATTAATTTAACAGTAACAGTTACGTTATCACCAGGCATTACCATTTCTCTTCCTTCTTCTAAGAAGATCTCTCCAGTAACATCTGTTGTTCTAATGTAAAATTGAGGTCTGTATTTGTTGTGAAATGGAGTGTGACGTCCACCTTCTTCTTTCTTCAATACATAAACCTCAGCTTTAAATTCTGCGTGTGGCTTAATAGAACCAGGCTTAGCGATTACCATCCCTCTTTTAATTTGAGATTTTTCAATCCCTCTTAATAAGATACCAACGTTATCACCAGCTTCACCTCTATCTAATATTTTTCTAAACATTTCAACTCCAGTAATAGTTGACTTTAAATTCTCGTCACCCATTCCTAAAATATCAACTTCGTCACCTGTGTTAGCAACACCAGTTTCAATTCTTCCAGTTGCAACAGTTCCCCTTCCAGTAATAGAGAATACATCCTCTACTGGCAT
>JAQXDJ010000211.1 GCA_029251425.1 Vicingaceae bacterium | reverse complement strand
TGATGTTTTAAATTCTACAAACAAGTTTTAGAAAAGACTGATTACAAAGTAGGGGTGAAACTCTTGCTAATTATAGTTGCAGGAATTGCTTTGTTTTTAATTGGCAGTTTTATGTTTCTTATAAATTAAATTGGATCTTCTTCCCGTCAATTTTAATTTTTTTCTTCCTTAATGTTATAAATAGTTTGAGTAGGGAAAGCCATTTCTAAGCCATTAGCACCAAACTGCTTTAAAATTTCTAAATTCATTTCTGTTTGTGTGTTTAAAATATCACTGTCTTTTTTAATGTAGTAAATGAATAGAATTCCTAAAGAAAAATCTCCAAAAGCATTAAATGAAACTAAATAGTCATCATTTATATTGTTGTTCGATTTTCCAATTTCTTTTAAAACGTCAATGGCTTTCTGCATCTGCTCAGAGCTCATATCATAAGTTAGACCTAAGTTTAGGATTACTTTTCGAGTTGGTTCTGCAGAAACATTTTCTACCATATTTCCTGTAAATTGAGAGTTAGGTATTGTTACTAATCTGCCTTCAAGTGTCCTCATTCTACTTGTTCTTATTCCAACTTCAGATATTGCTCCATCAAATCCATTTATTTTAATTCGATCACCAACCTTAAAAGGTTTGTCTGTGAAAATCATTATCCCACCAAAAATATTAGCAACAGAGTCTTTTGCAGCCATAGCTAGAGCTAAACCTCCAATACCAAGTCCTGCAATTAAAGCTCCAACATCATATCCAGCATTGTTTAATGCAACAATAACTCCTAAAATCCATATAACAGAACGAATACCTTTTCTAACAACAGGTATGATTTGGTCGTCTAATGTACTTTCTGTTTTAGCAGCAAGTGGAACGATATACTCTTGAATAATAGCATCAACTAATCTGGCAACAAGCCAAGTAATGTTTATAGCAATTAAAACATGGTAAACTTTCCCCATAAATTGATACCAATTTTCAGGAAAATCTAAGCGATGTAAACCATACCACATACCCACAATGGCAAGAGCTAAAACAACTGGTTCTTCAACCATATCAACAATTATGTCATCAATCTTTGTTTTTGTTTTTGATGTTAATTTTTTAACAACAGATCCAAAAAACCAATAAATAATTTTTCCAGCAACTACTGCTCCTAATATTATTAAAAGTGTAATTCCCCAGTCAGCAATTGTGTTGTGATAAAATTCTTTTGCTAAAAATTCTTTCATAAGTATCAAAAATTAAAAGACAAAATTAGTAAAAAACATCAGACTGTAATTGAATGATTTTTTGAGATTATTTATTAAATTTACTGAAGTTATTAATCCATTAAATTGTGAGTTATGAGTATGAAAGATAATGAATTTAGCTGCCCAGAATGTAATGGGCATTTAAATATTGGAGGGCAGATAGTTTTTGCAACAAAAACAAAAAGAAAGCATAGAGGGTTAATTATGATGAGTCCTAAAGTAGGGGAGTACAATTATATACATCATGAAAAATTTCAGTTAGAAAAAGGAGAGTTAGTTGACTTTTGTTGTCCAATGTGTCAAACTGATTTAACTTCAGAAGTTAATAAGGAGCATGCTATGATTTATATGACTGCTGCAGAAGATAATATGGAATATGAGTTATATTTTTCTA
>JAQXDJ010000206.1 GCA_029251425.1 Vicingaceae bacterium | reverse complement strand
TTATTACATTAAACTTTATATTTAGCAGTCAATTCTGATGCAGCAGCTTCTAATACAGAAGTGATTTCATCAGTTAACTTTCCTGTTTTTAAAGCATCTAAAGTAGCTTGGTGCTTAGTACTCATATATGATAAATACTCAGCTTCAAACTCTTTAATTTTGTTTACAGGAACAGCATTCATTAAACCTTTAGTTCCTAAATAAATGATTGCTACTTGCTTTTCTACAGATTGAGGAGCGTTTTGTCCTTGTTTAAGGATTTCAACATTACGCTTACCTTTTTCAATTACTGCCATTGTAGCAGCATCTAAATCAGAGCCAAACTTAGCAAAAGCTTCTAGCTCTCTATATTGTGCTTGATCTAACTTAAGTGTACCAGCAACTTTTTTCATTGATTTAATTTGTGCATTACCACCAACACGAGATACAGAAATACCTACGTTAATCGCTGGTCTTACACCTTGGTTAAACAAATCTCCATCTAAGAAAATTTGACCATCAGTAATCGAAATTACGTTTGTTGGAATATATGCAGAAACATCTCCTGCTTGAGTTTCGATAATTGGTAAAGCAGTTAAAGAACCACCACCTTTTACCATTCCTTTCATTGATTCTGGTAAGTCATTCATTGTTGCAGCAATGCTATCAACGTTAATGATTTTTGCAGCTCTTTCTAATAATCTTGAGTGTAAGAAAAATACATCTCCAGGATATGCCTCACGTCCCGGTGGTCTTCTTAATAATAAAGAAACCTCACGGTAAGCAACAGCTTGTTTAGATAAATCATCATAAACAATTAATGCTGGTCTTCCAGTATCTCTAAAAAACTCACCAATTGCAGCTCCAGCAAATGGAGAATAAAATTGCATTGGTGCTGGATCAGAAGCGTTTGCTGCAACAACAACTGTATAAGCCATTGCCCCTGCATTTTCTAATGTTTGTACAATACCTGCAACTGTAGATCCTTTTTGACCTGTTGCAACATATATACAGAATACAGGCTCACCTGCATCGTAAAATTCTTTTTGATTAATAATTGTATCAATAGCAACAACTGTTTTACCAGTTTGTCTATCACCAATAATTAACTCTCTTTGACCTCTTCCTACAGGAATCATAGAGTCAATAGCCTTAATTCCTGATTGTAAAGGCTCAGTTACTGGCTCTCTAAATAAAACACCAGGAGCTTTACGCTCTAAAGGCATTTCATATAAATCTCCTTCAATAGGTCCTTTTCCATCAATTGGATTTCCTAAAGTATCAACAACTCTTCCTAGAATTCCCTCTCCAACTTTTATAGATGCAATTTGATTTGTTCTTTTTACAGTGTCCCCCTCCTTTACTCCTTTAGAAGAACCAAACAATACAACACCCACATGATCTTCCTCTAAGTTTAATACCATTCCTTGAAGATCATTGTCAAACGAAACAAGCTCTCCATATTGAGCATTGGAAAGACCGTATACTCGCGCAATACCATCTCCAACTTCAAGAACAGTTCCAATCTCATCAAAAGAGGACTGGATGTCTGCAGACTCTAATTGTTTTTTTAATAATGCTGAAACTTCAGCTGGTTTAATTTTTTGCATTTCTTAATTTTTAATTTGTTGTTTTTAATTGCTTTTTCATTTTTTCTAATCTTTTTTTAACACTCGCGTCTAATCTTGTGTTGTCAAAATCTAGAGTAAATCCTGCAATTAAATCTTTATCTTTCTTTTTTGTCAATTTTATCTTTCCCGCCTTAATTGAAGACAAATACGTCTCTATTGTTTTTTCAAGACTTTCCGAAAGCTTAACAGGAGTAGTAACGGTGACCTCAACAATATTGTTGTGCGCGTTATATTGTTGTACAAAAACCTTGCAAACATCTAAAAGCATGTCTACTCGGTTATTTAATGATAGAAGGTTTAATAAACTTGAAATATTAGGCAAAGACTGGTCAGTCAATTCATTCAAAAG
>JAQXDJ010000198.1 GCA_029251425.1 Vicingaceae bacterium | reverse complement strand
AAAAATTTATTACTAATATTTTTGCTTGTTCTTTCTGTTTCTGCCTTTTCTCAAAGGCCAGGAGGAAAAGGTGGTAGAGGTGGTAAGTTTAAGAAACCAGCAATTACTTATAGTTTGTTTGGTCAAATTTTAGATGATAAAGGAAAGGGGTTGCCATATGTATCGGTAGCTTTTTTTAATAGTAAAGATTCTAATTATGTGAAAGGGGCAGCAACTGAACCAAACGGTAGGTTTGCTGTTCAGGTTCCATCTGGCAATTATTTTGCAAAAATTTCTTTTTTAAGTTTTGAAGATAAAACGATCAATAATATTTTGATTACAGACAAAGATGTTGATTTGAAGAAGGTTCGTTTAGAGCCAGCTGTAAATGATTTAGATGAGTTTGTTATTGTTGAGGAAAAGCGTTTATTGGAATTAGATTTGGATAAAAAGGTTTTTAATGTTGACAAAGATGTGACAAATATTGGAGCAGATGCTTCAGAAATTTTAGATGGTGTTCCTTCGGTAGAAGTTGATATTGACGGTAATGTAAGTTTAAGGGGGAGTGGAAATGTACGAGTCTTAATTAATGGTAAGCCTTCAGGAATGATGGGGATGAGTACTGCTGATGTATTAAAGCAGATGGATGCTACATTAATTGAAAAGGTTGAAGTTATTACTAACCCTTCAGCAAGATATGATGCCGAAGGAGAAGTTGGTATTATTAACATCGTAATGAAAAAAGATAGAAGGGAAGGAATTAACGGTTCTGTTAATGCAAATTTTGGTTACCCTGATAATTTTGGAGGAGGCTTTAATATTACATTTAAGCAAAAACACTTTAATGTCTTTACTGGTTATGGCGCGAGTTATAGAAGTTCTCCAGGTTCAAGTGCTAACAAGCAAACATTTACATACCCTGATACCACGTTTAGTTATAGTGCCGATTCTAAAACAGGAAGAATAAGCTTGAATAATAATTTTAATTTAGGAACAGAAGTGTTTTTAAATCAATACAATTCATTTACCGTTTCTGGTAGGTATAGTTTTGGAGATGGAGATAACGAAACAAATTTAGTTTACACAGATCTTGATCAATTTGGGGAGACTGTTCAAACGGTTAACAGAGATGAAATAGAGGATAAGGATAGAAGTTCTTACGATGTTTCGTTTAATTACCGAAAAACCTTTAAAAAGAAAGAGCGTTTATTAACTTTTAGCGCATCTAGGTCGGACAGGGTTGATAATGAAAACTCAACTATTTTACAAACAAGTAGTAATGTTGCTTTACCCAATATAGATCAGCGTATTTTTAATAATGAAGGTGGTGAAAACTGGTTGTTTCAAACGGATTATATCCATCCAATTAAAAAAGGAAAAATAGAAGTTGGTTTAAAACAAACCATTCAAAAAATTGATGATGATTATGCTGTTGAGCAGTTTAATACAACTATTAATGAATGGGAGTATGTTCCAGGATTTAAAAATTTAGTATTGTATGATGAAACAGTTTCTGCTGCTTATTTAATGGTTGGAAAGAAGATGAAGAAATTTTCAGCTCAATTGGGAGTTAGAGCAGAATTTACAGACATTAAAACGGAGTTGGTTACTACTAATGAAAAAAATAATAGAGATTATTTAAACTTTTTCCCAAGTACTCATTTTTCGTATCAACTTAAAAAAGATAATTCTATTCAGCTAGGATATAGTAAGAGGATTCGGAGACCAAGGCATTATTGGTTATTGCCTTTTTTCAGTTTTACAGATTCTAGAAGTAATGCATCAGGTAATCCTAATATTAATCCAGAATTTTCAGATTCTTACGAGTTGGGACACTTAAAAAACTGGAAAAAATCTTCACTACTTTCAAGTGTTTATTATAGATATACCACCAATACAATGGATTGGGTAACTGTTTCTGATGCTGAGGGTGTAACACAAAGAAGACCTGAGAATTTGGGTGTTAAAAATTCGTTTGGATTAGAATTTTCTGGTTCGCATGAAATTATAAAATGGTGGAATGTAAGAGGTAGTTTTAACTTTTTTAGAGAAATTAGAGATGGTTCGTTTCAGGGAAGGAGTTTTGATGTAGATACTTATGCGTGGAGTACTCGTTTAAATTCTAAATGGACCATTAAAAAGAAGGTTAATTTACAATTGTCAGGAAATTACAGGGCTCCACAACAATCTCCTCAAGGAGAAAGATTAGCACGTTACTCTATTGATGGAGGTTTTTCTTTTGATGTGTTAAAAGGGAATGGTACAGTAGCTTTTAATGTAAAAGATATGCTAAATTCCAGGAGAAGACAAAGCACATCTCAAGGAGTAAATTTTGTTTCAGAAAGTGAAATGCAATGGCGTTCTCGTTTTTTTAGGGTAAGTTTTACCTATCGTATTAACCAAAAGAAAAAACGTGGAGGTAACCGTAGTTACGAAAACTTTGATGGAGGAGAAGGAGGCTGATTTTGTTTGGTGTCGAATCTGTAGATAACGATAATTGAAAGAGTTTAAAAGTTTATTTGGTAGTTAGCAAAAAATATTATTTATCTCTAGGGATTATTATGAGAATAGAATAGCATAGTAAAAATATTAATAATGGTATTTGAAAGGCTAAATAATTAAATTTAATTAAGGGGAAATCAATTAACATCTTGATTAATGGTGATAACATAAGTATAAAAATTATGATTTGAGTTAATCTTTTCTTTCCTAAAGGCATAAAGTTTATAATAAAACCAACTATAGCTAAAAAAGCAAAGAACTGTTTTAAGTTTCCAAATGAAAAAAGATTTGCTAAAAGAACTAAAAATAGAGGTAGAACTATCATTGATCCCCAAATAATAATAAAGGAGTAAGATATGAGTGCTATTAATTTTAACTTAGTAGATAAAAGCATTTTAGGATATTTTGATTTTATCAAAATTAGTTTAAAGAGATATAATCCCTTCAATTTTAGTTGATTTATTGTAAACTGTCATTACTTCATCTACACTCATCATTACTTCTTTAGCTGAAACACTTATGTATTTATTGCTTTTAGATTGGCGAGTAGTAACTTGTGCTTCAGCACCAAATAATGCTTCTACCAAAGCCAGTTTTTTATTGTCAGATGGTATAATAAATTTAAATAAGTAAGGTTTTGGAAATCCTCCTTGCTCTTCTAATTTTGCTCTTAAGTTAGCAAATGCGTCTTCTGCCATGGTTGTTTTTGTTTGTTGCTACAAAACTAAGAGAATATTTTTGAATACATAATTCGGGTAATAAGCTAGGAATTTATACTTTTGAAGAAAACACGATATTTTGAATTTCGAAGACATAAGACCTTATAATGATGATGAATATCATCGAGTAGTAGAAACACTTTTTAAAGTAACTCCTTTAATGGATGTTGTAAATGCGTATTTACCCGAGTTGGCTTCTGGCGAGTTGGAAAAAATATTGCTTTCATTTAAAACAATCAATGAGTTTCAATCCAAAATGGTTTGTAGAGTTATTGATAGCGTTTTAGCATCATCAGTTAAAAATTTCGGCTATGCTGGTTTAGATAAAATTTCTAAAGATAGCGCACCGCTTTATATTACTAACCATAGAGATATTGTATTAGATTCTGCATTAATTAACTATTGTTTAAACGATAGTGGGCACAATACAAGTGAAATTGCTATTGGTAGTAATTTACTTTCTGAACCTTGGATTAAAGAATTAGTAAGAATTAATAAGAGCTTTATTGTAAAGAGAAACATTCCTAAACAAGAAATGTTAGCTTCATCACAAAATTTATCAGCTTACATTAATCATACACTTAAAGAAAAAAAACAATCTATTTGGATTGCTCAACGAGAAGGGCGAGCTAAAGATGGATTTGATAAAACTGCTCCAGGGTTATTAAAAATGTTTGGAATGGCGGCAGATGGTAATTTGTTAGATCATTTAATTAGTTTAAACATTATACCTGTTACTTTAGCTTATGAGTTAGATCCTTGTGACGGATTAAAAGTTCCTGAATTATTAAAGAAAGCTGCTGGAGAAGAATATGTTAAGGCTAAAGGAGAGGACGAAATGAATATGGGTTTAGGAATAAGAGGTCATAAAGGAAATGTTCATATTCAATTTGGTACGCCAATAAATGAGAAAATAAGAGAATTAAGCCATATTAAGAATAGAAATGAGTTGTTAAAAAATATCGCAGCTATTATTGATAAAGAAATTTATCAGAATTATCATTTATGGAATTCAAATTACGTTGCTTATGATTTGTTACATTCATCAAAAAAATATGAAGATAAGTATGATGAAGGTGGTAAAGCAAAGTTTGAACGTTATATGGATGACAAGTTGGGAGATTTAAAAGGAAATGCAGCTGCAGAAAAAATATTTTTGCTAATGTATGCTAATCCTGTCCTTAATGCTGAAGCATCTGTATAAACGATAAGTTATAAAACATAAAAAAAGCTCCTGTAAATTTTACAGGAGCTTTTTTTATGTTTTAGTTTTGTTATAATTAACCTAAACCAGGCATCATTCCCATGGCAGCGTGGCTCATTTCACTTTTTTCTACACGTTCAGCTTGTTCTAAAGCTCTGTTGGCAGCAGTTAAAATCAGTTCTTCAATTTGTTCTTTGCTTGCCGTGTTATAAAAATCAGAGTTAATTTCAATGCTATTTAACATTCTGTTTCCATTTGCAACAACTTTAACGTTTCCGTTTTCAGCTTCTCCAGTAACACTGATGCTATTTAACTTTGCTTTGGTCTCTTCCATCTGACCTTGCATTTTTTCCATCATCTTCTTATTAATCATGTTTCCGAACATACTATTTAAATTTCTTATTTAGAATAAACATTGTAGCTAGCCAAATAGCTAAACAGGTACCACTAACATATTTCATAACAAATTGAAG
>JAQXDJ010000195.1 GCA_029251425.1 Vicingaceae bacterium | reverse complement strand
TAATCCATCATAGACAATGTATCTTTATGTTCCTCTTCAGTTTCTGAACAAAAACCAGAAATAATATCTGCAGAAATAGCACAATCTGGCATTACCTCTTTAATCTTATCTACTCTATCCATATACCACTCACGTGTATATCCACGGTTCATTTTTTCTAATACTCTAGTGTTTCCGCTCTGAAATGGTAAGTGAATGTATTTACAAATATTATCGTATTTCGCCATTGTCTCTAAAAACTCATCCGTTATATCTTTAGGATGAGAAGTAGAGAAACGCACTCTTAACAATGGACTAATTAAAGCCACTTGTTCCATTAACTGGGCAAAATTCATACTCTGAGCTTTCTCTTCATCAGATAGGTTTTTATAGTCCTTTTTCAACCCTTCTTTTCCGTACCACAAATAAGAATCTACATTCTGGCCCAACAAAGTCACTTCTTTATATCCTTTTTCAAAAAGATCTTTAGCTTCATTTAAAATCGTTTCAGGACTTCTACTTCTTTCCCTCCCTCTAGTAAAAGGAACCACACAAAAAGTGCACATATTATCGCAACCACGTGTTATTGAAACAAACGCAGAAACACCATTACTTGACAATCTAACCGGACTAATATCTGCATACGTTTCTTCTTTCGATAAAATAACATTAACCGCTTTTTTACCTTCATCAACTTGCTTTACTAAGTTTGGCAAATCACGATATGCATCTGGTCCAACAACAATATCAACTAATTTCTCCTCCTCCAAAAATTTCGACTTCAATCGTTCAGCCATACATCCCAAAACGCCTATTTGCAATTCAGGCTTATTCTTTTTAGCTTTCTGAAAAGACTTTAATCGATTTCTTACTGTTTGCTCTGCCTTCTCTCTAATAGAACACGTATTTACAAATACCAAATCCGCTTCATCTAAATTATTAGTAGTAGAAAATCCATCTTTCACTAAAATTGAAGCAACAATTTCACTATCTGAAAAATTCATTTGACAACCGTAGCTCTCAATATAAACCTTTCTCCCATCTTTGTTTTCACTCTCAACAACAGTTGCTTGACCTTGCTTATCCTCTTCAATTACTTTATTTCCTGTATCCATTCTATAATTTCTATTGGAAAACAAAATTACTCAAAAAATAGATTGAATGACAAAATGACATAGAAACAAAAGTTTGTGTATTTCAAAAAAGTATATTATTTTATAATATATAGCACCTGATTGTTAGATAAATTAGGATAATCAATTTTTTATTTCATTTCTTTGCAAAAAAATAATAATTCTTAAACCCTTAAATGAATGGCGAAGAATCTAGTAATTGTCGAGTCACCTGCGAAAGCAAAAACAATAGAAAAATTTCTTGGAAAAGATTTTACTGTAAAATCAAGTTTTGGTCACATTAGAGACCTCCCTGGCAAAAATATTTCAATAGATGTTGAAAATGATTTTGCTCCTGACTATGTTATTCCAGATGATAAAAAGAAAATAGTAGCAGAACTAAAAAAACTAGCAAAAGGAGCCGAAATGGTTTGGCTAGCGAGTGATGAGGATCGCGAGGGAGAAGCTATTTCATGGCATCTATTAGAAGCCTTAAAATTAAAGGAAGAAAAAACTAAGCGTATCGTTTTTCACGAGATTACAAAATCTGCGATTACTAAAGCTGTAGAAAATCCAAGAAAAATAAATAAAGATTTAGTTGACGCTCAACAAGCTCGTAGAGTCTTAGATAGATTAGTTGGTTATGAACTTTCTCCAGTACTTTGGAAAAAAATTAAACCATCTTTATCTGCTGGTAGAGTGCAATCGGTTGCAGTTCGTTTAATTGTAGAACGAGAAAATGAAATATTAGATTTCAAATATACTTCATCATACAAAGTTGTTGCAAACTTTGTTGTAAGTAATAATGCTATTTTAAAAGCAGAACTTCCTCAACGCTTCAAAACAAAGAGTGAAGCAGAAATGTTTTTAGAAAAATGTAAAACTGCAGAATTTACAATAGACAACTTAGAAACGAAACCTGCTAAAAAATCACCCGCAGCACCGTTTACGACTTCTACCTTACAACAAGAAGCAAGTAGAAAATTAGGCTTCTCGGTATCTCAAACAATGACTGTTGCTCAACGCTTATATGAAGCTGGGAAAATCACTTACATGAGAACTGATTCGGTTAACTTATCGAATGAGGCAATTGGAGCTGCTAAAAAAGAAATTACAACATCTTACGGAGAAGAATATTCTCAAATAAGAACTTATAAAACTAAAGCAAAAGGAGCTCAAGAAGCTCACGAGGCTATCCGTCCAACATACATGAACGACCACACTTTTGTGGGAGATCCTGGACAAACAAGATTATATGATTTAATCTGGAAAAGAACCATAGCATCTCAAATGAGTGATGCTAAACTAGAAAAAACTACTGTAAAAATTAACATTTCCACAACCGAAGAAAACTTTGTTGCTAAAGGTGAAGTATTACTTTTTGATGGTTTCTTAAAAGTGTACTTAGAAGGAACTGATGATGAAAACAGTTCAGAAAAAGAGGGCATTTTACCTCCACTTACTGTTGGTGAAAAATTAAATATGCAAGAAATTTCTGCTACAGAACGTTTTACACATCATCCTGCAAGATACACTGAAGCAAGTTTGGTAAAGAAAATGGAAGCTCTCGGCATAGGGAGACCATCAACCTATGCTCCAACAATTTCTACAGTGCAAAAAAGAGGATATGTTGTTAAAGAAGATAGAGATGGTAAGCAAAGAGATTTTACTACATTAACTTTAAGCAACGGAAACATTGATGATATTACTGCTAAAGAAAATTACGGATTTGAAAAAAAGAAAATGTTCCCTACTGACATTGGCACTGTTGTTACAGATTTTTTAGTAGAACATTTTGGAAGAGTTTTAGATTATAGCTTTACTGCTCAAATTGAAGAACAATTTGATGAAGTTGCTGAAGGACAAAAGCAATGGAATAAAATGATTGGAGAGTTCTACAATCCTTTCCATGCAAGAATAGAAGATACTTTAGAAAATGCTGAAAGAGCAAGCGGAGAAAGATTATTAGGAAATGATCCTGAGTCAGGAAGACCGTTGATCGTTCGTATTGGGAAATTTGGACCTATGGCTCAAATAGGAAAAACCGATGATGAAGGTGGTGCAAAATTTGCAAGTCTTTTAACCGGTCAAACTATTGCAAAAATAACACTTGATGAAGCTTTAGAATTATTCAAGTTCCCTAAAACAATTGGAACTCACGAAGGTGAAGAAATTGTTGTTGCTCAAGGAAGGTTTGGCCCTTATGTTAAATTTGGAGATATGTTTGTTTCTATTCCTAGAGACGAGGAAATGGCAAGTGTAGATTTAAATAGAGCCATTGAATTAATTAAAGAGAAACAAGCTGCCGATGCCCCAATTGATGAATACGAAAACTTACCCGTACAAAAAGGAGTTGGCCGTTTCGGACCATTTATTAAGTGGAATGGGATGTTTATCAACGTAAATAAAAAGTATGACTTCGACAATCTAACTCACGATGATATTGTTGAGTTAATCGAAATCAAAAAACAAAAAGAAATTGACAAGTACATCCACAGATGGGATGACGAAGGGATTTCTGTACAAAAAGCTCGTTGGGGAAGGTTCAATATCATTAAGGGAAAAATTAAAATTGAATTACCTAAAACTTTTAAAGTTGAAAAATTAACCTTAGAAGAAGTTCAAAAAATGATTGAAGAAAAAGCTCCCAAGAAAAAAACAAGAGCTAAAACTAAACCCAAGGCAAAAGCCAAAAAGAAAAAATAATTTAGGAGCCAGTAAATAGTGTTCAGTAATCAGTGAACATTAGTTTGTCAAACCTGGCTTTCTAATTTTTACTTATTACTGATTGCTTTTTTTACTAAAAAATGGATTTCTCTGAATATTTCGAATCAATAAACATCAACCAAGGAGATTTAGATTTCAACTATAATACTAATCAATTTATAAATAAAATTGAAT
>JAQXDJ010000192.1 GCA_029251425.1 Vicingaceae bacterium | reverse complement strand
GGATGTTTTTAGAATAGCCAATATAAAAGTAAAGTGTTCTAGAAAATTTTATTTAAAAAATCAGAAAGATCTACATCTGCTGTAATGTTCAGTTTTTTTCTTAATCTATGTCTTTTAATATCAACACTGCTTGGAGCGATGTTCTGTATCGTAGCTATTTCTTTTGAGGTTAGTTTCATGCGCAACAAAGCACATAACCGGTTATCATTTGTTGTTAATTTTGGGAATTTATCATTCAGCTTTAAAAAAAATGATTCATTAATACTTTCTATATTAGCCTTAAACTCTTCTCGATCTTTCTCTATAAAAAGATTCTCATCAATTAGTTTTTTCAATTTTTTCTTGTCTGCTATTTCATCAGAATCAATAATTTCTTTTCGTAGATTCTCTAAAAAATTGTTCTTCTCAATAATGTGTAAAGCAAAATTTACTAGCTCTTTACTTTTATAGTCTAACTCTGTTATTAAAGTATTATTTTCTAATTCTTTGTTTTTTAAAGAAACCCTATGAATTTCTTTTTGCTGTTCGCTCAATCTATTTTTTCTTTTGATTTTAATTCTTTGAAAATAGATGATTAAAAACGAAAGTACTACAAAGAAAATGGAGCTAGACCAATACATCATTACTTTTAATTTATTCTGCTCCCTTTCTTTTAATATCAATTCATCTTTAAATACAATCTGATTAAAATGAGAAACCGAATCAATTGCAGCTTGTTGTTTATATTCGTATTGAGCTTGTTGTTTTTGAACTAATTTATAGTTTTCCTCATCAAGAATAGAGTCTCTCATTGAAACCTCTTCTTGGAAGTAATAAAAAGCTTTTTTAAAATCCCCCTCATTTTGCTTCAAGACTTTCATTAAATAGGCGCCTTTTTGAATAACCAAAGGCATCCCCGATTCCTTCCCAATCTTATAGACCTTGTTGGCTTCTTGGTATATCGACTCATCATTTTCAAGCTTAATTTCGCCAATATTAAATAAGGTTAATGCCTCTCTCTCAGCGTCTCCAATCTCTTGATTTATTTTCAAACTTTTCTCATAATAATTAACAGCTCGGCTAAATTCTCCTAATGTAGAATAATATGCCCCAATATTATTTAGACATAATGCCTCTCCACTTTTATTCATTAACTCTCGACTTATTTTTAAACTTTTTTCATAAAACTCAAGAGCCTTAATTCTTGGGCCTACTATTTCGTAAACAGAACCGATATTATTAATGACAAGGGCCATTTCAACTTTTTTGTCAAATTTTTCAAATATTAAAAGGCTTTTTTCAAAAAATTCAAGAGCTTTATTATTATCCCCCTGATTTACATATAGTTTCCCAAAGGAATTCAAGGAATATGCTATTCCTAATTGATCATCAAGTTCTTCTTTAATCTTTAAACTTTTATTATATGACTTGATCGCGTTAGATAAATCCGTTTGACTTTCATACAAGGCCCCCATATTATGATAAGTGGCAGACTCCCCAATTCTGTTACCTAACTCTTTATCAATCTCTAAACTTCTTTTATAGTAGTCAAGAGCTTTTAACAAATTTCCCTTCTTCTTATGTGTAAAACCGATATAATACATAGCATCGGAAAGTTGCCATAAAACTGTCTTTTCAATTGATTTGGAAGGATTACTTTTTATCAACTTTACTGCTAAGTCTTCAGCTGCTAAGAATATATTAAGCGCAGAGTCTAGATTATTCATAGAAAGGACGTCTCCAATTCTATTATAAGCATCTATTATTAAAGTATCTGAAGGACACGGAACACTACATTGCACTTCAGTTTCTGAAATTATTTTATATAATGAATCCATCGAATTATTCTCCTGAGCAAAAATAATTTTACTCAAAAAAATTAAAACGAATAACAGGGCTAATTTTCTACTTAAATACATAAGGCAAAATTATGCATTTAGATTAAGGTTCAACTTTAGCTTATGACTATTTGACATCAAATTAAAAGAAACATAATGATTGGACTTATTAGATAAGTGAATGACTATTGGAAAGCATAGTCATTATTTTTGCTTACAACTCTTTAACCAATACTTATAATTACAATTATTGCAGACAATCACTACATTTCATTATGTAGGCTGATTAATGTAAATTTGGTTTCAACAAGACGAAGTCAACCTTTTCTAGATCTTTCCAAAAATTGGGGTAAGATTTTCCTACTACATTTTCGTCTTCAATTGTAATTTCATTCAACAAACTTAAAGGTGCAAATGTCATTGCCATTCTGTGGTCATCATAAGTTTTAACTGGCTGAGTGAATTCAGCAGGAACTGAAACAATCTTATTAATCAGAATATCATCTTTATCAACCTCAACAGAATAACCTAACTTAGTTAGCTCAATTTGTAAAGCAGCAATTCTATCCGTTTCTTTTATTCGTAGGGTTTTTAAACCAGTTAGTTTTGCTTTCACATTTAAAGCCGCACATGTTACGGCAAATGTTTGAGCTATATCTGGATAATCAATAAAATCAACCTCTAAATTTTCAATTTCAAATTCAGAACTCTTTGTCAAGCGAATTCCACCTTTAACAAATTCAGTTTTTACACCTAAAAATTTATAAATATCTTGAACGACAGCGTCACCCTGCAAGCTTTCCTTTTTTAAACCATGCAAAGTGATATCGGCTTCTTTTGCCAATGCCACCATACTATACCAATAAGAAGCAGCGCTCCAATCTGCTTCAACTTTAAAATTGTTGGCTTTGTATTTTCCAGGTTTTACTACTATGCTATTTTCTTCCCAATTAACAGCTGCACCAAAATAACGCATCATTTCAATGGTCATATTAATGTAAGGTTTAGAAATAATTTCTCCTTCAAAACTTATAACTAAACCTTTTTCCAATTTTGGAGCAATCATCAACAATGAAGAAATATACTGACTACTTATTCCTCCATCAATAATTACTTTTCCGCCAATCAAGGAACGTCCAATTATATTTAATGGCGGAAACCCCTCATTTTCTTTATAAGATATATTTGCACCTAACTCTTTTAATACTTCAACCAATACTTTTATTGGTCGCTCTTTCATTCTTTGAGCACCAGTCAAAACAACCTCTTTATCCTGAATTGACAAGTAAGCCGTTAAAAAACGCATAGCTGTACCAGCCAAACCTACGGACAATGTCCGTTGATAATTGTCAGCAGTTTTATCAGAAACTTTAGCTTGTTCATTATCTGCACAAACGGTTTCTAGTCGCAAACTTTCACTTAAAACTTTCTGAAGCACTTTAGTATCGTTCGAAATTGAAAGGTTTTCAATTTCAAAATCATCATCACACAACGCCTGAATAATTAAAGCTCTATTGCTTTCACTTTTAGAAGAAGTTAAATAAATTTCTCCTTTTAAAATGCCGTTCGGGTGTGATAAAGTAATTGACATTAATCTCGATTAAGAGCATTATAATAATTCAAACTCTCTAAAATTAACTCAACATCCACTTCTTGGTTAAAATCGGCCTTTCCAATTTCAGACAATAGCGTAAAATTAATTTCCGAATTTTCGTTTTTCTTGTCATTCTTCATCAACTCTATTAATTCATGATAAGTTGAATCATCTAATTGATGAAAATTATAAATAGAAAAAATAGTGTCTGTTATCGTTTTTAAATCCGAAGCCGTCAATTCGCTTTTACTATTAGAAATGTAGCTTTCGCAAATCATTCCTATTGCAATGGCTTCACCGTGTCGCAAAGGGTTCTGATCATGAACTAACGAATAACTTTCAATAGCATGCCCAATGGTATGACCAAAATTCAATAGCTTTCTTTCTCCCTTTTCAAGAGGGTCATTTAAAACAATATTGTTTTTTATATGGATAGAAGTAGTAATTAATTCTTCCCAATTATTGGCATCAGATAACGTTCCTGAATCTAATTTACTCCAATAATCAGCATCTTTAATTAGCGCATGTTTTAAAGCTTCAGCAAATCCAGAAAGCATCTCTCTTTTGTCTAAAGTCTGTAAATAGTTAGGGTAAATAAAAACTCCTTTCGGCTCATTAAAAACACCAACAACATTTTTTAACCCATCAAAATCAACACCCGTTTTACCTCCTACCGATGCATCTATTTGCGAAAGTAGTGTTGTGGGAATATTAATAAAATCAATTCCTCTCTTATAAGTAGAAGCTATAAAACCTCCCATATCGGTAATAACTCCGCCCCCTAAATTAATTAGCAAAGAGGTTCTATCAGCCTTATAATCTGCAAGTGTTTTCCATATTTGATAGCAAATATCGAATGTCTTATTTTCCTCCCCGCTATCAATCTCTATAATTTCAGCATTGTGTAAGGCTTTATTTTCTAAAAGCAATGTAGGAATACAATGTTCCAACGTGTTTTCATCTACTAAAATGAAAATCTTGCCAGATTCATAAGGCCTTAAATATTCAGAAAGCACGCTAAAAACATTATCTCCAAGAAAAATTTCAGAAGCTTTTGTTTTAACGTTAACAATATTATTTACGGCCATTATTTGGAGATTTATTTTGTAAAAATAAGCTATTTTATAAGTCAATGAAATCATATTTTCTACTAATTTCGTAACGTAAATTAGAGATTACTCTATTCCTTATGGATTTTAACAATACTGAAATAGCTTTTTCTAACAAAAGCAACGCTGATTTAACCAGGAGTTATTGGTTATTTAAAATAATAGGTTGGAACTGGTTAATTAAAATAAGCCCAGCTTTACTTAAAATATTTATGCCACTTTGGATTCCGATTCCAATTATAAAAGCAACAATTTTTAAACAATTTTGTGGCGGAGAAAGTATTGCAGAGTGTGAAGAAAAAATAGCAGAATTAAGCGCTTTAAATGTAAAAACAATCTTAGACTATTCAGTTGAAGGAATGGAAGAAGAAACTGTTTTTGACGAAAACTTAAAAGAAGCTTTGGCTGCCATAAAGAAAGCTGATGGAAATCCAGACATTCCTTTTTGTGTATTTAAACCTACTGGTTTTGGCAAATTTGATTTGCTACAAAAGGTTAATGAGAAAAAACCTTTATCAGAAAGCGAACAGGCTGAATTTGATAGAGCAGTTAAAAGAATTGATATCATCTGTGCTACTGGTTATAAAGGTAATCAACCCATTTTTATTGACGCTGAAGAATCGTGGATTCAAGATACGATTGATGAGATTACTTTAAATATGATGCGCAAATACAACAGTAAAAAAGCTATTGTTTACAATACTGCTCAGATGTATCGTTGGGATAGAATTGCTTATTTAAAAGAATTAAAAACAATTGCTGAAAAGGAGAACTTCTTTATTGGATTGAAGTTGGTAAGAGGTGCCTATATCGAAAAAGAAAGAGCTCGTGCTGAAAAAATGGGATATAAAGATCCTATGCAAAAAACAAAAGAGGATACAGATAATGACTATAACAGCGGTATTCAATTTTGTATCGAAAACCTTAAATTGATCTCGTTTTGCTGTGCATCTCACAATGAGAAAAGTAACCTTTTACTCGTTGACCAAATGAAAGAGCTAAACATTAGCTCTTCAGATGAAAAAATTTACTTTGCACAACTTTTAGGCATGAGTGATCATATTAGTAACAACATGGCTAAAGCTGGTTTTAATGTTGCAAAATATGTTCCTTACGGACCAGTAAAAGATGTAACTCCTTATTTAATTAGGAGGGCTGAAGAAAACACTTCTGTTGCGGGACAAACAGGGAGAGAACTTTCTTTAATTAAAACAGAAAAACAACGAAGAAAATCTATCTAATTTTTAATCTATCTTTGTTTGATGCAAAAATTAAAATTAGCAGGACTTTCAATTCTTAGTGGTTTATTAATGGGGCTTTCTTGGCCTGCCACTGGAAATTTAGCTCCTTTATTTTTTGTAGCACTAATCCCACTACTTTATGTGGAACATTTTATATCTCAGAATTTAGATCAGTATAAATCAAAACACGTATTTTTTAGTGCTTATACTACCTTTTTTACTTTTAATGTTTTTACACTTTGGTGGATTTGGTTTGCTTCTGCTGGTGGAATGGCGCTAGTTGCATTTATTTACACGCTATTTATGGCGATCACTTTTTACTGGTTTCATACCACTAAAAAAAGATTAGGAGCAAAAAGAGGTTACATCTCATTAGTTGCTTTATGGATTGGGTTTGAGTGGCTACACTCTAATTGGGAACTTTCTCACCCATGGAACACTATTGGACATACCTTCTCTAATTACCCAGAATTGGTGCAATGGCTTGAGTTTACAGGTGTAATGGGGGGCACCTTTTGGATTTTTGTAGTAAATATTTTACTTTTTATACTTTTCAAAAATATTTTCCTACTAAAAGAAACTCCTAAAACAAATATCAAATTAATAAGTATAGTGTCTGGAT
>JAQXDJ010000163.1 GCA_029251425.1 Vicingaceae bacterium | reverse complement strand
ACACTGGAGCCATATTAGCTCTTGCAGCATATATTGCTGCTGTATAACCTGCAGGTCCTGAACCAATAATTAAACACTTTACTTTTTCTATTTCTTCTGACATATTCTATAAATTTTGAGACCTTAAAATTAAGATTTTGTAATCGTTTTCAAAACTGTATTATGATATATTTGACGACAAAAATGTATTTAGGAATACAAGAATCTAATCTACAGCAACTATTGTATCATACACAACTCCATAACCTCCCCAAACACCTAAACCTCCATTAATGTTAGATTTAATTGTAGCAGGTGCTGCAAATGGATTTCCACTATTAAAAGCTGCAACTTCAAAAGTTTGCCAAAACTGAAAATGAGGCTGATCAATCGTGCAAAATTTTACTGCAATTGTATCGCCTTGTTCATAATAATTTCTGAGATCTCCAAAATCATCTTCACTATTTGTATTTGGTTCTCGACCTCTAAAAATAAAAGCTTCAAAATCTAAACCGTTAAAAAAATTATCGTCAAAAACAGATCCATTTGCTGGTATAAAACGATTGTCTTTACCTAATCGCTGCGTGTAAATACGATAAGCATTTCCTAATGTTGGGGGATCATTTAATTGGAACCACAAATACCCATAATTATCATACCCAGGTTGATCTTTATACCAATAACGTTCCATTGGAACAGGAGTTGGAATTGTAGTGGTTGATGTTATGGTTTCTCCTTGTGCTAAGATTCTTAAATCATAAGTTTTACCTACTTCACCAAATATATTTTGATCTAAAGTGGAATAAATACACAGTCTTGAATTTTTAATATCATTAACAGAAATACCAACTAATTCGGCAACGGTTGGTATTAATGAATCTGGAATTTGATCCGAACATAGTTCAAGTAAAATAGCTGTATGAGTTCCATTAGAAACCTGAATAAACGCATCATTAACAAATGAATTCTTTAATGTATTCACATCAACAGGATCAAAATAACCTTCTGTTTTAGTTAATATAACAAACGGTGGAATTCCTGGTTCTATACTTCCCTCTACTACAAACTTTTGTTTTGCATTATCTAATTCAATATCAATATCCTTCTCGCAAGAGAATAGAACTATAGACATCAAAATAATAAATACTAAATTATTCTTTTTCATTTTTTTTGTTTTTTGTCATCACAACAACGGCTGCCACGGCTATTCCAACCCATATCCCCCTTAACATATATTCTTGTCCAAAACATAGACCAATTACGGCACCTACACCCATGAATATACCAAATATACTTCCTGTACCCATGTTTTAAAATTTAAAATTCCATGCTATTGAAGGTAAAATTCCAAACAACGAAACTTGCTTAGCTTTAACATCTAAATTACCATCATAAACATTTCCATTATTTGCAAAATAAATAAAGTATGGATTTTTACGATTGTATAAATTGTAAACAGAAAACACCCAATTTGATTTAAATTTCTTATCTTCTTTACCTTTTAAAGTCAATGATAAATCCATTCTGTGATATGCGTCCATTCTGTAAGAGTTTCTTCCATTATAATCACCCACCAACTGTCCCTGTACTGTATATCTTGAATCAGGTAATGTTAAAGCGCTACCTGTTGCGTAAACCCAAACTGCACCTAAAGTTAAACGCTTAGATATATCATACATTAAAACAACTGAAGCATCATGCCTTCTGTCATATTTTGCTGAAAAATTCTCACCATTATTCAATTCATCAAACTGCTTATTAGTCCACGACAACGTATAACCTATCCAGCCATTTAATTTTCCATAACGCTTTTTGATAAAAAATTCCGAACCATAAGACCACCCCTTTCCAAAAGTAAAAGCGTTATCAACATTATTCCCTGCATTATCTTCTGGCATTGCTCCATCTTTATACTCTACCTGATTATCCATTGTTTTATAATAGACTTCTACAGATGTTTCGAACTTATTTTCTTTGAAATTTTTAAAATACCCTGCAGCATATTGTCTAGCAAACTGAGGAGCTACTTTATCTGAACTTGGCACCCAAACATCCATTGGTAAAGAAACTGAAGCAAAACTTGCTAAATGTATGTATTGATAATTTTGAGTAAAGGATCCTTTAATAGAACTGTTATTTCTTAATTTATATCTTGCGGTCAATCTTGGTTCTAACCCTTGATAAAATTTTACCGTTTCAAAATTATCATACAAAACAGTATCTATAGGATTATTAAACTCATTATTATTGTATCGTTTAAATGGTCCTATGTGTTGAAATACTGAATACCTCAATCCTGCATGAATTCTTAGCTTTTCATTAATGTCCCAATCATCAGATAAATAAAGTGCTCCTTCATTTGCGTAATTCCTTATAATATCTCCTGTATTAAAATCTACTTCTCCAGACCTTGCTGTAGCATTACTCGGAACAAATTTGTGAAAAGTATAATTCATCCCAAACTTTACATTGTGTAAAATTGATGGCAAATAATCAAAATCAACTTTTGCATTCCAATCGTAAATACCTGAGAATAATTGAAATTCAAACTGATCCTGCTCTAGCCCTAACTCAAACTGATAACGAGTATAATTTATAGATGTATTGGAAAACAATTTATCATTAAACAAGTGGTTCCACCTTAACGAAGCAATAGCATTTCCCGAAGGTGTTGTCATAGAAAACCCATCATCTGATTGACTAAATTTAAACACATCTT
>JAQXDJ010000162.1 GCA_029251425.1 Vicingaceae bacterium | reverse complement strand
CAAGAATCTAGAAATTTATACCTTAAACAAGTTAGGTTTTATAATGATTAAGTTATCTTTAAATAAAATTTAGACCTATGAAAATATATCCTTTAAATACTGGAAATTTTAAATTAGATGGAGGTGCAATGTTTGGTGTAGTACCAAAATCTTTATGGCAAAAAACCAACCCGGCAGATAGCAATAACATGTGTAGTTGGGCATTAAGAAGCATGCTGATTGAAGATGGTGACCGTTTAATGATTATTGATAACGGTATGGGAGATAAACAATCGGATAAGTTTTTTGGTTATTACTATCTTTTTGGTGATGATAGCTTAGAAGGAAACCTCAATAAATTAGGTTTTACTGCTGATGATATTACTGATGTATTTTTAACACACTTGCATTTCGACCATTGTGGTGGTGGTGTAAAATGGAATAAAGACAGAACCAAATATGAACCTACTTTTAAAAATGCAACTTATTGGAGTAATAGTCAGCATTGGGAATGGGCAACCGTTCCTAACCAGAGAGAAAAAGCTTCATTTTTAAAAGAAAACATAATGCCTATGCAAGAGTTTGGGCAACTAAAATTTACTGATAAAACTGGTTTTGATTATTTTGATATTCTAACAGTTAATGGACATACAGATGCGCAGATGATTCCACACATTAATTACCAAGGAAAAAAAGTAGTTTTTATGGCAGACTTACTACCTTCTGTTGGCCACTTACCACTTCCTTATGTTATGGGATATGATACGCGCCCACTTTTAACTATGGATGAAAAAGGGAAATTTTTAAAAGAAGCTGCTGACAATGAGTATGTTTTATTTTTTGAACACGATATTGCAAACGAATGTTGCACTGTTCAACATACTGACAGAGGAGTTCGTGTAAAAGATACTTTTCGTTTTGATGAAATGTTTAGTTAATGGTATATAGAAAGATAATAGCATTCCTTTTATTGAGTTTGGTTTCCGTTTGGTGCCAAGCACAAACAGCTGCTATTGTTTTTAAAGGAACAACTGATTTTAAAGTAACCATAGACTTTATTCAACAACACAACTCTTTTGTAAACAATGTTAAAATAAATGGCCTAAAAGGAAATCAGCCTTACAATGTAAAAATCAATTTTAAAGGTGATAGCACATTTGTACAGACAAATATCTATTTAATTGATGATGGTTTAACCCATATTTATAATGTAACTCAAAAAGCCATTCAACTTAAAAAAATAATACCTGACGCCTCTTATACAACAGACAACCAACAACTAATAACCAATTACATTAGTAACGATAATTTACCTATTGACACTTTAATTGCCGATACAGCAATTATTGATACAGCGTACATAATACCTTATGTAGATTACTATGTTTTAGAAGATTATGAAGGTAGAATTGGTTGCCCATTCCCAATTAAAGATGTTGAGCAAGCTGAATTAAGGGGTATTGTTCTTTTTGAAAATTTAGAAGAAAGTAAATTAGAAAAAGTTAAAATTGCGATAGAGGATTTAGATTCTGCCTGTATTTTAGTAGATCAAATAAAAGAACTTATTGTTCTTTTTGAATTTGAAGAAACTCGTTTAAATTTTGCTAAATACATATTTCCTTACACTTTTGATATAGACAATTACGAAAAGCTATACCCTGCTTTCAATTTTGAAGACAGTAAAGACCAGCTAAGAGAGTTATTGAAAAATTGACTTTCTCCTTAAAAAAACGTTAACTTCGTCTAACATTCATTGTAAAGAATATTAAAACATTCCCAACAAGCACGTTATGCACAATCACAGAAAATGAAATTATTTTATATAACCATAGTGATTTTAACAATTTTCAGCTCTTGCCAATCCCAAGACAATAAAGTTGACAACATTTCACCAATGTATGGTGAAGTTGAAAAAAGCAAAGAGCATAAAGAAATAGATGAAGAATTTATCCAAGACTGTTTAAAGCAATTTGGTTCAATAGACAGTTCAGTAAATGTTCAAATTGACCATGCTTGGAGATATTTTTATAATAATGATTTAGAAACCGCAATGAAAAGGTTCAATCAAGCTTGGTTATTAAATCCAGAATTTCCTGACTCCTATTTCGGATTTGCATCATTGTTAGAAATGCAAAATAAATCAAAAGAAGCAAATCGCTTTTACAATTTAGGAATCGAAAAAGACAAAGGAGCCAATCGAACAGGAATATGCTATCAAAGAATTGCAGACTGCAAAGAACAACTTAATGACATTGAAGGAACCATAAAAGCATATGAAAATATAACTTTAGTAAACCCAAACAATTCATTCGCTTT
>JAQXDJ010000159.1 GCA_029251425.1 Vicingaceae bacterium | reverse complement strand
TACACCACCAATCATTACACAAGCTAGGCTGTCACCAGCTTCTTCAATTGCAGCAATAATATCTTCATTATGTATCGTTCTTTCACATTCTCTCGGTGAAATTTCAATCAATGCATCATCAGGATTTAATCCTGCATTTCGCACTTGCATTTCTAAAGCGTACTGATCTGATGGAAAAGCCTTTGCTTCACAAATAATTTTAAAACGTGTTTCTGTTGGTCGGTAAAAAGAGACCAACAATAAATTTAAGTTTACTGTTAAGTTGTTCATCACAACCACCTCTTGTTCTTTAGCACCAACAATTTTAGAAATTGGTTTAGCAAACATTTCGTGGTAAGCAAACCATGGGTTTTTACCTAAAAAGTGTCCTTCAACACCCCATTGCGCCCAATCATCTAATTCTTGAGCAATGTAATCCTTAGTAGATTTTGGTTGTAACCCTAAAGAGTTTCCAGTAAAGTAAATGGTTTGTTTCCCGTTTATTACTGGTATATGAAATTTGTTTCTGTAATCCTTTAATTCATCTTGCTCGTCTAATTGCTGAGCAAATTCCAAACTGTTTTGGTAAGTCATTTAAATCCTTTTAAAATGGATTGTAAATATACAGAACTAAGTTAAAAAGTTGATGTGTTTTTATGGTTTAAAAGTTGGATTCTTAACTCGAAATAATAAGGTTTTTCTAGGGCGTTTAAACGGGCTATTCGCTATATCTTTTAAATTTAAAATTTAAAAGGATGCCGCTGCTATCCCTAACGTACAATCAACGTTTTAAATATTGTCAGTGAGGATTCGCCCAAGTTCATTTGACTTGGTTGATCTATATTTATCCCAAAAAACCCAGTATTCATTATGAATTTGATTGTCTTGTCTCAGAGTTAATGTTAATTTTTCTTGTCCACAAAAAATAGTAACCTTTTGTAGAGCATCTTCTGTGTCAGAATGGTGAGGTTCTGATTTTTTGATTTTTGAAATATCGTTTATAAGGTTTTTTGATTTGACTTGATTTAGTTCTTTATCATTTAAAATAATTCTACAACTTGAGTTATTAAGAAATTCAATTAGTTCTTCTCTTGCATTTGTTTCAATAGTTTCAAATAAATGAAATCCAAATTTAAAGCTTAAGGGAGCTTGGATTATTAAAATTATCCCAAGTATTAAAAACCTTTTTTTATAAGAACCATTAGCAACTTTATAATTTCTAAAGAAAATAAATCCTAGAAACCCTAGTAATAAAGATAAAATCATCCAAATAATCCAAAAAGTGGCTATATTATCTATTGTATTTGTTGACATAATGATGATGTAAGATTAATCTTTAAATATCTAACTCCAATTGCTCTGGCAACAACCTAAACGACATTCTATGAATATCCGTTGTTCCAATTGCTGCAATGGCTGCTCTGTGTGCTTTGGTTGGGTAGCCTTTGTTTTTGTTCCAAGCATATTCGGGGTGTTTTTCATGCGCAGCAAACATAAAATCATCACGATACGTTTTTGCTAAAATAGAAGCAGCGGCAATAGATAAAAACTTAGCATCACCTTTTATAATACATTCGTGTGGAATGTTAGGGTAGGGATTAAAACGATTACCATCAATTAATAACAACTCAGGTTTAGTTTTAAGTAAGTCAACCGAGCGGTGCATGGCTAAAAATGAGGCGTTCAAAATGTTTATTTCGTCAATCTCAACATTATCAACTTTTCCAACACCAAAAGCAATGGCTTCTTTTTCAATTTCAGTTCTTAATAATTCTCTTTTCTTTTCAGAAATTTGTTTAGAGTCGTTTAATATTTTGTTTTTATAATCTGGTGGTAAAATAACGGCAGCAGCATAAACTGGCCCGGCTAAACAGCCTCTTCCGGCTTCATCGCAACCAGCTTCAATTAATCCTTTTTTGTAATAACTCTTAAGCATCAATCGTTTTTAAAATAGAATCCCAAAGTAAGTCTCCTGTTTTTTGCCAACTGAACTTCTTTGCTTGTAAAATGCTTTTTTCTGCCAACTCAGCTCTTAATTGTTTATCAGACTCAATAGATATCATTGCTTGAGCTATTTCTCCAATAGAAAAAGGGTTGACTAAAAGACCCGCATCTTCCACTACTTCGGGCATTGATGTAACCTTAGATGTAATTACAGGTACTCCACAACTCATCGCTTCAACCAAAGGAATTCCAAAACCTTCAAATATTGGGACATAAGTTAGAGCATGTGCTGCTGCTGTAATTTTATATAAATCCTCATCATTAACTCGCCCAGTAAAAACAACATCGTTTTTATATTTAAGCGCATTAAAAGCTTTTTCAATTTTATTGGTCCACCACATTTTTTTACCAACAATAACCAATTTAAAATCAGAATTAGATTGTTTTTTAAAACGACCAAACGCTCTAAAAAGATAGGCTAAATTTTTACGAGGGTGTAAAGTGCCAACAAATAAAAAATAAGGTTTTCCATCTGTATATTTATCTTGTATACTAACTATTTCAGTAGCAGAAATGGGTTTGAAGTTTTCGTTAGGGCCATTATAAACCACATCAATTTTTGATGAATCAATTTTATATGATTTTACAATGTCGCTTTTAGAATACTCAGAAACAGTTGCTAAACGATTACTCTTCTTCGCAAATTTTGGGAAGTTTTTACAGTAATAATTTCTTAACGTAAATGGTAAGTGTTCTGGGTGATGCTCAAAATTTAAATCGTGAATAACACTCAACGTTTTTGTTGAGGTGTTTAAAGGAATCATTCCGTTTGTTCCAACAAAAATATCGGGTTTAATTTTCTTTAACAGCTTTTTTAACGAAAACTGATACCAAATTCTATATAGAAAAGGATGTTTTGCTAAAGGTCCAATTACTTCTGTTTTAATGTTTTTAGCAAAAACAAAATCAGGATGAGGGACTCTGTCAAAAATGAAAATGAAGTTAACCGAAGGGTTCTGTGATACAATATGCTTAAAAGCTTCAAACGTAAACTGACCAAGGCCATCCATTTGGTCTTTTAAAAGTAATCTGGTATCTACTGCAATCTTCAAAAAAATATATTTTTAACGAAGGTAATAATCTTGCTAAAGATATGTTTATAAAGGACGAATAATATTATTTTTACAGAAATCGATTCTGAGTGCAAAAAAAATTCATCACCAATCTTGGCTTATTATTATTCCTTAATTTTTTAATTAAGCCCTTTTGGTTATTTGGTATTGACAGAACTGTTCAGAATGTAGTTTCAGCAGAAGAGTATGGAACTTACTTCGCCTTGTTTAATTTTTCAGTATTATTTAACATCGTACTCGATTTTGGAATTACCAATTTTAATAATCGGAATATCTCTCAGCACAAGCAATTACTATCTAAGTACTTCTCAGGAATAGTTGTTTTTAAGTTTTTGCTAGCAGTAATTTATTTGATTATAACTTTTACTGCTGGTTATGTTGTGGGTTATGATAATGATCGTTTTTACATGTTATTGTTTTTATCGATTAATCAATTTTTAATATCTTTTATACAGTACTTACGATCTAACATTGCAGGGTTACAATTACACGGTTTAAATAGTTTGTTGTCTGTTTTAGATAAATCTATCATCATCATATTTTGTGCTGTTTTACTTTGGGGAAATATTTTCGATGCTACATTTAAATTAATGCATTTTGTTTATGCGCAAACATTAGCTTATATAGTTACATCTATTATTGTTTTTGGAATTGTTTTAGCTAAAACAAAATCATTTAAGCTAAAACTGAATAAAGCATTTTCCCTATTAATTTTAAAACAAACATATCCTTATGCAGTTTTGGTTTTAGCCATGACTTTCTATTATAGGATTGATGCTGTAATGTTGGATAGCATGTTGGTAGATGGAGAGGTGCAAGCTGCAATTTATGCTCAAGGTTATCGATTGATGGATGCTGCTTCGCAAATAGGAGTTTTGTTTGCAACATTATTATTGCCAATGTTTGCTAATATGATTCAAAACAATAAAAAAGTGGTGAATTTGGTTAAGCTATCTTTCAGTTTAATATTTGTTCCTTCAATCATTTTGGCAGTTGCTTGCTTTTTCTTTTCAGAAGAAATTACAAGTACACTTTATTTAGGAAGTACTGCATCCTCTAATGTTTTAGGAGTGCTAATGTTTTGCTTTGTTGCTATTGCAGCAACCTACATTTTCGGAACTTTATTAACGGCTAATGGAAGTTTGAAAACTTTAAATCAGTTAGCTATTGGTGGTATGGTGTTAAATGTTGTATTAAATTTGATTTTAATCCCTGTTTATAAGGCCGAAGGATCTGCAGTGGCAAGTTTAATTACTCAATTCATTGTAGTACTAGTTCAAATTATAGTAGTTAAAAAAGTGTTCAGTTTTAATGTTAATTATAAGTTTATCGCAACAATTTTACTCTATATATTATTGATTTTAGCACTTGTAATTGGAGTGCAAAATTATATTCTTAGTTTCCCAATACAATTTATGGTTTTTGTTTTCGTTTCAGGAATTTTAGCACTGTTTATGCGAATAATTGATTTGAAGAAAATGGTTCAAATTTTCACAAATAAGTAGCTTTAAAGAATTCAATAAAATTAGGTACTTTTACGATTCTCAAAAATATTTTATAGGTAATGGAAAACAATGCAACAAACAATAATGATATCAATTCTGGTAACTTAATTGTATTTTTTTATAGATGGAGAAAACCATTAATTATGGTAAGTGTAATTGCAGCAATTTGTTCAATTATTGTTTCTCTAATTATTCAAGATAAATACAAATCAACTGTTGTTCTTTTTCCTACAACTACAAGTTCAATTTCTAAAGCATTAATTTCTGAAAATAATACAGGAAAAGAAGATGTAATGCAATTAGGTGAAGAAGAGGAAGCTGAGCAAATGCTTCAAATTTTAAATTCTGAACGAATTAAAACAAGAATTATCGATAAGTATAATTTGATGAAGCATTATGATATTGATGAAGGAGGAAAGCATCCTTATACTAAGCTTCAAAAAGAATACGAGGGAAATATTTCTTTTACAAGAACAGAATTTATGTCTGTTGAAATTAATGTGTTAGATCATAGTGCAGATACTGCGGCTTTAATTGCAAATGATATTGCAAACCTGATAGATACCATTAACAACGAAATGCGTAAAGAAGTAGCTGAGCAAGCATATAAAATTGTTGAACAAAAATACAACGATCAAAAACATGCAATTAAAGTTTTAGAAGACTCATTGAGTGTGTTAAGAAAAATGGGAGTAATTGATTATGAATCTCAAGCAGAAAGATTAACAGAACAATTAGCAATAGCAATTGTACAAGGTAAAAGTAATGCAGTAAAAGAACTAGAAAGAAGATTAAATATTTTAGGTGAAGGTGGTTCTGCAGTTATTTTAACAAATCAATTAGAATTTGAAACTGAAAAGTTAACTTTAGTACACGCTAAGTATGAAGAAGCAAAATTAGATGCAGAAAGTAGTTTGCAACATAAATTTATTGTAGATAGTGCTTTTCCTGCAGAGAAAAAATCTTACCCAATAAGGTGGTTAATTGTAGTAGTATCTACATTTTCAGCTTTTTTATTGACACTTATTTCATTGCTGTTTGTAGAGAGTATTAAGTCTATCGATTTTAAAAATCAATAAAAGAAGCACATCTCAGTTTGGCTCGCCTTTTAAAATCATATTGGATTTATTTTTTTAGCTTTATTTTTATTGCGATTAATAGTTATTTGATTGCTAATGAATCTTTTTATTTTGCATTAGTACCATTTGTATTAGCACTTATTTTTATGGCATTATTCAACTTAGATAAGTTGATGTGGTTTGTCGTTTTTTGTACGCCTTTTTCACTTAATCTTGAAGAGTTAGATATTGGAGGTGTAGGTATGTATTTGCCAACTGAGCCTCTAATGTTTGGAATTATGTTGCTGTTTTTCCTGAAACTATTTTTAGCAGGTTCTTATGATAGAAGAGTAATTTACCATCCTGTAACGATAGCAGTTCTGTTTAATTTAGTTTGGATATTTATTACATCCTTAACGAGTGAAATGCCAGTAGTTTCTTTTAAATTTTTACTGTCAAGAATGTGGTTTGTAGTTTCATTTTACTTTGTTGCTATGCAGTTATTTAAAGTGAAAAAGAATTATCAGATCTATATGTGGTCATATATAATACCACTTGCAGCAATTATTATGTATGCAGTAATTCGTCTTGCAACTTATGCATTTGATGAAAAAGCTGGTCATTGGGTAATGGAACCATTTTTTAAAGATCATACATCTTATGGAGCTGTTGTTGCATTGTATTTTCCAATGTTATTTTTATTTATACATAAAAGATATTCCACTTACGTAAGAATGTTTGCTTATATCTTAATTGTAGTATTTGGATTAGGATTAGTATTCTCTTATACACGAGCAGCATGGGTAAGTGTTTTAATGGCGGGTATATTGTTTTTAATTTATAAGTATAGAATTAAATTCAAGTACTTATTAAGTGTAGGAGTTGTTGGGGTGTTAATACTTGCAATGAGTTGGACTAGTATAATGATGAAGCTCGAAAAGAATAATCAGGATTCATCAGGGAAGCTTTCAGAGCATGTAGAATCAATTTCTAATGTATCTACAGATGCTTCCAATTTGGAGCGTGTTAATCGATGGGTTTCTGCTTGGCGTATGTTTAAAGAAAGGCCTGTTTTTGGTTGGGGACCAGGAACCTATGTCTTTCAGTACGCACCGTTTCAACTGTCATATAATGCCACTATTATTACAACAAATGCAGGTTCTAATGGTAATGCGCATAGTGAATATATTGGTCCTTTAGCAGAGCAAGGTTTTATAGGTATGTTAAGTATGGTTTTACTGTTAATGGCAGTATATTATAGAGGTTCTTTATTATATCACAGATTACCAGATGGAGAGCATAAAAGTGTAGTCCTATTTACTTTAATATCATTATTAACTTATGTAGTACACGGTTTTTTAAATAATTATTTAGATACTGATAAAGCATCTATTCCTTTTTGGGGGTTTATTGCATTAATTGTAGCAATAGACATTTACCACTGCAATTCTCCAGAATCACTTGATTCTGAGACAAAGTAGGGCAATATCATCTTTATATTCAATCTCTTCTTTGTAACTGTTTAGCTTGTTAATTACGTTATCAATAATTTGTTGAGGAGTATCTTCTTTATTTAGAAGAATTGATTTTTGTAAATTATCAATTTCAAATTCTTCATTATCTGAATTTGGTTGCTCAACAACTCCATCTGTAAAACAAGTTAAAATAGAATCTTGTGGTAGCGTAATATTTTTTTCGGTTACAGAAGGTAGGTTTTCAAACATTCCAAGTAGTGTACAGCCATCAGTTAGCGATGAAAATTGGTGTCCAACTAAAAGTAGGGGAGGATTGTGTCCTGCATTTATATATTGTAGGTTGCGAGTTTGTAAATTGTATTTACCAATAAAGGCTGTTATAAATTTTTCTCTATTGGCATTTGCTAATATGTTTTTATTGAGTTCAATTACTAATTCAGATAAAGAAGAAGTCCTTTTTATAAGTGCTCTTAAGCTTGCTTGAAAGTTTGACATTAATAAAGCTGCAGGAACTCCTTTTCCTGAAACATCTGCAATACAAAAAGCTATTTCATCTCTGTTTAATTCAATAAAGTCATAATAATCTCCACCAACCAATTGATGAGGATGATATTTAGCGGCAACTTCAATTTCGTTGTTGTTTGGTAATCTTTTTGGGAAAAGCATAGTTTGCATTTCCGAAGCTAACTCCATTTCTTTTTTGATGGCAATTTGTTTTAAATTGTCTTTAAATAATCTTTTGTTCTCAACGGCAACAATAATAACATTGGTTAATGTTTGTATAAATGTTAAGTGTTTAATAATAGGACTGACTTCAATTTTTTCACCATCAAAATCTCCTAATAACAGATAGGCTAAAGGTTTAGATTTATGAAAAACAGGAACAATAACATCAAAAGGTTCTAAATTTTTATTTTCGTTTGAAGAAAGGACTTTAATTTCTTGAATATCAATTAAATCAGTTTCGACATCAATAGAATTACATTCAATTCCAATACACAATTCTTGAGTCCATACTGTTCCAGAATTACTATACAAAACAAGTTTTCCTATTTTTAATTCGTCAATTAAAACATGCTTGTAAATATCAGTTAATTCTATTTTTGAAAGGTTGTTATTAATTCCTTTGGTAACTTGTAAAAGTGTTTCAAGCTTTAATTTACCTAATTCTAATCTCTTTTTTATGTTTTTTGATTGTTTACTCATTTGCTGAAATCTTCAACTAAGATAATAATTTAAAATAAAAAAAAGCCCAACCTAACGGTTGAGCTTTAGATAGTTCAATATTCATCTTACTTAAAAGTATAAATTGAAGCCAATATTAATACCTAAATTAGAACTCCCACTATTATATTCACTATTAACAGTCGTATAACTTAGTTTAGGATCAATTGAAATGTAATCATTTAATGTAATTGCATAGCCAATACCAAAACCGTAATATGAGTATGTATTATTACCACCAAAGCTATTGTTTGTAATAATTTTTCCAATATTGAATTCAGGATAAACGTTCTTAAAGTAAATTCGTCCAAATCCTCCAATATTTGTAGTAGTTACGGAAGTCCCTCCAAATGACGTGTTAGAAAATCCTAAGTCAAGACCAGCAGCAAGGTTTTTTGTAAATAAATATCCCCAACTAGTATTTAACTGAAGAGTACTTGTAGAGCTACCTCCTCCATTTGGAGAAGAAGAATTTAAACCCATATTAGATGAAGCGCCTATAATTTTTTTGCCACCTTCTATTTGTGCATTTGTAGTTTGTGTAAAAGCAATTAATAATAATGTTATGCTAATAATTTTTTTCATTTCTTGATTTTGATGTAATTCATACAATGAAAAAAGCCATCTCGGTTAAGATGGCCTTTTTTCAATTCTTTTTTTACTTTTAAAAACTGTAAGCTGCTCTAAGAGCAATCATTTTAAGACTTGATCCAGAAGAAAGGACCATTTGATATCTTAAACCTAAATCAATATTTTCGTTCAATATGTATCCCGCTCCAGGAGCAAAACTTAATTTTGTTTCCGAATTAGAACTTCCTCCAAAAGATACAAGAAACATACTCATTCCTGCTTGTCCATGAAGATAAATACCTTCAGTATTATCAGTTAAATAATACTTTAAACCGGCTTGAAAAGGAATTAAAGCTGCAGATGCAGGTCCGTCAACAGATATGATGTCGTATCCAGTTTGAAAGGTTATTCCAAGATTGTCTCCCATTGGGTTTTCAAGTCCAAGTGCTAAACCATAAGCTAATCCCATTCCGCTATTCATAGCAAATCCTAATTCTGCTCCGGCATTAAATTTAACTTGAGCTTTAGATGATTGAGTAAAAGCAGTCATTAATAATGCTACACCAATAATTTTAATAATGTTTTTCATGTTTACTTTTTTAGTGATTAATATGGAACTAATTTAGATAAAAATATGCACTAACGCAAAAAAAGTCATCTGAAGCAGATGACTTTTTTTAACTAAATTTATTTAGGTTTTAAACCTTAACTCTTTCAGAGTAATCTCCAGAAGTAGTGCTAATTTTAATATGATCTCCCTCATTAATAAAAAGAGGCACTCTAACTTCAGCTCCTGTTTCAACCGTGGCTGGTTTAAAAGCATTTGTAGCTGTATTTCCTTTTTCTCCTGGTTCAGTATAAGTAATTTCTAATACTATAGAAGCGGGTAGTTCACAAATTAATGCAGATTCATTATCGGCATCAAAAACTATTTCAGCATTGTTCCCTTCTTTTAAAAACTGTGGAGAATTAATTATTTTTTCATCAATAAAAGTCTGCTCATAAGTTTCGTTATTCATAAAGTGATAAGTAGTATCCTCTTTGTAAAGAAATTGATACGTTCTTCTTTCAACTCTCACGTCATCTAATTTATGACCAGAAGTAAATGTATTATCAATTACTTTTCCTGATTCTACATTTTTTAAAGTAGTTCTAATAAAAGCAGGGCCTTTACCTG
>JAQXDJ010000151.1 GCA_029251425.1 Vicingaceae bacterium | reverse complement strand
AAGCTTAAAGGTTTGAAAGAACAGCCTGATGAACAACTTAAAAGCAACTTAACTTTACTTATTCGTGAATTTACCAATTACAAGAATGCTGATAAAGGTGTAGAAGTATTGCAGGCAGAGATCGATAAGGTAAATTTGTCTTTCTTTAATAAACTAGGAGAAAAATTTCCTTTATTAACCGAAAATGAAAAGGAATTATGTGGCCTTTTTCTATTGAAATTGTCAACTAAAGACATTGCTGTTATTAGAAATATTACCCCAAACGCCATAAAAAAAGCAAGGCAACGAATTAGAAAAAAATTGCCTATTTCAGAGTCTGAGAATATTGCAGCATTTCTGAATAAGTTATAGTTACCTCTTTCCGTACCCCTGTTGTACCCTTTGTGATTTCCACATTGATTAATAACATCATTTAGTTTTGTCAATTCAAAATTAGATGCTCATGAAAAATCTCGTTAAATTTATATTGTTACTTATTCTATTTACAGGTACAAATAACTTACTCGCTCAACTTCCGGGTTGCGCAACCTCTATAAATGTATTTCCGTACACTGAAGGATTTGAAACTGGACTGGGTAACTGGAACAACATTGCTGGCGATAACTTTGATTGGACTAGAGATAGTGGCGGCACACCATCTACTGCTACAGGCCCAACAACAGGCTCTGCCTCTACCTGGTACATGTACATAGAAACTTCATCTGGAGCAGCTGGGAATGAAGCCTGGTTAGAGTCTAACTGTTTTGATTTTTCAGCATTAACAAACCCTTCAATAAGTTTTGATTACCATATGTATGGAGCAGCGATGGATTCGCTAGAATTACTAATTAGCACTAATGGAACAGTTTGGACTTCGGTATGGCTATTAAGTACAAACCAAGGAAATTCTTGGAATACAGCAACAGTAAACTTGGCAGCTTATTCAGGACAAACAGTCGAATTTCGTTTTAGAGGTGTTAGAGGAACCAGCTTTACAGGGGATGCAGCTATTGACAATATAAACATTTATGACTTATTGCCTATGTCAGTTGTTTCAAACACCTGCACTCAAGCAAGTACCGCAAATCTAGAGATATGTGCAACAGATGCTGAAATAATTAGAGTAGAAGTTATTACCACCGGAGTTTTAAACCCAATAGATTTAACTCAATTAAGCATAAGAACTAACGGGAGTACTGCTCCTACAGCCGACATTAGCAACATTGATGTTTATTACACTGGAACTTCCAACTCTTTTTCATCAGCTACACTTTTTGGGAGTGCTGCCCCTGCAGTTGTAGGAACCAACATCCTAATAAATGGTACTCAAACACTAACTGAGGGAACCAATTATTTTTGGATTGCTTATGATATTAATGCAGCAGCAACAATTACCAACATTGTTGATGCGCTATGCAACCAAATAACTGTAGGAGGCAGCAATTATGTCCCAACAACAACAAACCCTGCAGGAAACAGGACTCTTATTGACTGTGCACGAACATGCCCTAGTTCAGCAAGTATTTTTTCTGATGGATACGAAAGTGGCAGCCCGGTTACTGGCGTAATACCTGGGACTACATATGGGACTATATGGACTGGCGTACCAAGAACAGGCACCTATCATGCATGGATGAACGTTATAGATGGAGTGAGTAATGTAGATGTATTTGAAAGACGTTTTGATAATTATTATATGGGTTGCGATGTAACTTTTGATTATTGGTATTGGCAAAACTCTATTGGATTTGATGTAGATTATATACTGCTAGATGATAATAATAATGTAATTGATTTCCATAATGTTGTAACTACAGCTGCGGACATAAATATTTATCAGAACAAAGTGATAACATTTACTCCAACAACAACAGGCATTACCCTAATTATACATTCTAACTCTACTGGCACAGCTGGTTTCGACATTGCCATTGATGATTTTAACATTACTCAATGTTGTACCGCTAGCCCTCTACCTGTAGAGTTATTAAATTTTGAAACGAAATGCGAAAACAACACCCCATCATTAAACTGGTCCACAGCTACAGAAACGAATAACGATTACTTTACAATTGAAAGAAGTATAGATATGAAAGTGTTCGAAGAAATTGCAACTATTACCGGAAACGGTAATAGCTCATCCCTACTAAGCTATAGTTGGATCGATAAAAACCCGCCAACTCAAACATGTTATTACCGTTTAAAACAAACAGACTTTAACGGAGATTATGAATACCTTGGCACTAAGGCTGTTGATTGTAATTCTAGCAAAAATGTTTCCATTTACCCAAACCCTACAGCAAAAAATATTTTTATTGAATTAGGGCAAGTTCACCAGGAAATACGTGTAGAAGTTAAGAATGTAATCGGACAAGTTCTTCAATTAAATAATTACAAATCTATTGAAAACATTAAACTGTCTCTTGAAGGTGATGCTGGAATTTACTTCTTAACAATATCGAATGGCAATAATAAAACTATTTATAATCAAAAAATTGTAAAGCAATAAATTATGAATACAACAGTAGAACTTCCCAGGTGTTATTAAGTTTGATTTTTGATTTAAATCCTTTTCTTCTCTTCCATTGCTGCCCTATTATCTAAAAAGATATGCTGGGTAATTTATTTGAATTAAAGTTTGCGTAAATTTGCAACCGATTTAGATTCAAACTAAAATATTTAAACAATGTCAGAAACATTAACAGCAGACAAATATGGAATGCAAGCAGCTTTAAAAGCACTTGGATTAAAAGAAATTAACGAAGGAACTTCAACTGGTTCTAATAACTTTGGAAGTGGAGAAACTATTTCTTCTTACTCTCCTACAGACGGAGCTTTAATTGGAAAGGTAACAACTACTACAAGGGAAGATTACGACAAAGTAATGGACTCTGCTACTTCTGCATTTTTAGAATTCAGAACAATGCCAGCTCCACAAAGAGGTGAAATTGTTCGTCAGTTTGGAAACAAATTAAGAGAGTTAAAAGAACCTTTAGGAAAATTAGTTTCTTACGAGATGGGGAAATCTTTGCAAGAAGGTTATGGAGAGGTTCAGGAAATGATTGATATCTGTGATTTTGCAGTTGGTTTATCAAGACAATTAAACGGGCAAACAATTCCTTCAGAAAGACCAGGGCATGTAATGAGAGAACAATGGCACTCAATTGGTGTTGTTGGAATCATTTCTGCATTTAACTTTCCTGTTGCTGTTTGGGCTTGGAATACAGCTTTAGCTTGGATTTGTGGTGATGTTTGTGTTTGGAAAGGTTCAGAAAAAGCTCCTATGTGTTCTGTAGCTTGTCAAAACATTATTGCTGACATTTTAAAAGAAAATAACTTACCAGAAGGTATCTCTTGTATCATTAATGGAGATTACAAAGTTGGTGAGATGATGACTACTGATGAAAGAATTCCTTTAGTATCTGCTACAGGTTCTACAAGAATGGGAAGAATTGTTGGGGCTACAGTTGCACAACGTTTCGGAAAATCTTTATTAGAGTTAGGTGGTAACAATGCAATTATTATTACTCCAACAGCTGATTTAAAAGTAGTTGTTCCTGGAGCAGTATTTGGTGCTGTTGGTACTTGCGGGCAAAGATGTACTTCTACAAGAAGGTTAATCA
>JAQXDJ010000149.1 GCA_029251425.1 Vicingaceae bacterium | reverse complement strand
TTTCACCAAAATGAATATGGTTCTAAGTTGCTTTCATTAATTCTTTCTGAATGAATGAAATTCTTTCTAAATGAAAAATATAATGGTGAGGAATTGTTTCTAATTAGCGCATGTCGAATTCGTAAATCCTATTTACCATGTGGATTTAATTGTTGCTAACGTCCTTGTTGGGAATGTTTTAATATTCTTTACAATGGTTGTTAAGCGAAGTTATCGTTTTTTAGGAGAAAGTCAAGTTTTGTTTTGCCTACTTAGGCGCTTTTTTAATCAAATAAAAAGCTAAAAGGCTGTAAAGAATATTTGGTATCCATACGGCTAAAATTACTGGCATACCAGAGTTTATAGCAAAGGTAGATGATACTCGCATAAAAAGGATGTAGGAGAAACTAATTAGTAAACCTAATCCAATATGTAAACCAATACCACCTCTTACTTTTCGGCTAGAAATAGAAACCCCAATTAAGGTTAAAATAAATGTAGCGAAAGGGTATGCCATCCGTTGGTGTTTCTCTATTTCGTAAAGCACAACCTGATGAGAGCCTTTAAATTTTTGTTCGGCTATAAACTCATTTAATTCAAAGTAGTTCATGGCAATTACATAATTTGTTCTTCGCTTAAATTCTTCAGGTTTTAGATTAATGTCTAAGTGTTTTTTAGGGCCAGACTCAACAACCTCTTCCAATCCATCAATATGTCTTTCTACAAAATTCGTAACCATCCATTGATTAACAGTGGTATCCCATTTGGCATTATCTGATAGCAATTTATATGAAAGTTCTCCTTTGTTATTAAATTTTTCTAACGAAAAATTATTGCCCAAATTTAAATCAATTACAAAATTCGACATATAAATATAAGTGCCATCATCAATTTTCATGTGGATGTCTTTTGCAAAATTTCGGAGCTTATTCCGGTAGTAAATTTCTTCAAAAACCAATCGTTCTTTATTGGCTGCAGGAATTAGAAAGTTGTTTAAGTAATATGATAGGCCCGATAAAAAGAAAGCACAAATTAAAAAAGGTCTTAAAAGCCTGTTAAATTTAACTCCTCCCGATAAAATGGCAACAATCTCAGAGTTACTTGCCATCTTAGATGTGAAAAATATTACCGCTATAAATATAAAAAGCGGACTTAACATATTAGCAAAATAGGGCACTAGGTTGAGGTAGTAATCAAAAACAATGGCTTTCATTGGTGCATTGTTCTTTAAAAAATCCTCTAACTTTTCAGAAATGTCAAAAACAATAATAACACACACTACCATTAGTAATGCAAAGAAAAAAGTTCCTAAGAATTTCTTAATAATGTATATGTCAATTTTTTTTAACACTATAAACGTTGCCCTAATTGTTTAACCATTTTCTTTTTCCAATCGTAAAAAGTTCCAGCTATAATTTGCTCTCTTGCTTCATTAGTTAACCAAATATAGAACGCTAAATTGTGTAAAGTTGCAATTTGTCCTCCTAATCTTTCTTTTGAAGTAATAAGGTGTCGTAAATAAGCCTTTGTATAATAGCTATCTACATAGCTAGTTCCATCAGGGTCTATTGGAGAAAAATCATCCTCCCACTTTTTATTTTTAATATTTATGGTTCCTTTTTGAGTAAACAACATTCCGTTTCTCGCATTACGAGTTGGCATAACACAATCAAACATATCAATACCTAAAGCAATGTTCTCTAAAATATTTAAAGGGGTTCCAACACCCATTAAATACCTTGGTTTATCTTCAGGTAAAATGTCTGTTACAATTTCGCACATTTCGTACATTTCATCATCTGGTTCTCCAACAGATAAACCACCAATAGCATTTCCTTCACGCTCAAAAGAAGCAATTTTTTCAGCAGATTGTTTTCTTAAATCTTTGTATGTACTTCCTTGTACAATTGGAAATAATGTTTGAGAATAACCATATTTATCATCAGTAGAATCAAATCTTTCACAACACCTTTTTAACCAACGGTGTGTCATGTGCATAGAGTTTTTGGCATACCTGTAATCACAAGGATAAGGTGTGCACTCATCAAAAGCCATAATAATATCGGCTCCAATGGTACGTTGCACATCCATTACATTTTCTGGGGTAAACAAGTGTTTTGATCCGTCAATATGCGATTTAAAAGTTGCTCCTTCTTCTTTTATCTTTCTTCTTCCAGATAAAGAATAGACTTGATACCCTCCACTATCGGTTAATATTGGTTTATCCCAATTCATAAATTTATGCAAACCACCAGCTTTTTCCATAATATCCATTCCTGGGCGAAGGTATAGGTGGTAGGTGTTTCCTAAAATTATTTGAGCTTTTACATCTTCTTTTAATTCAACCTGGTGCACACCTTTTACAGTGGCAGCAGTACCAACAGGCATAAAAATAGGTGTTTTTATTTCACCATGATCGGTTTTTACAACTCCAGCTCTTGCTTTCGATTGCGGGTCTTTTTTCTCTAATTTAAAGTCCATTTATGATATTAACTATTTGGTTTTAAAAACTTGGTCAAAGATAGTTATTTAGCCCAAAGTAACCCATTACATTTGAGATATGGAGATAACCGAATTAATAAATTTTATTGAATTTAAGAGCTGGCTCGATTATGCAGTAGCTATTTATTTGGGAAGCTTCGCTATTCAGTTGTTTTATTACTTGTTTATTTTTTCGCGTTTAGCATTTTTTAAAGCTCAAAAAATAAATAATGATGAGTTGCCAGTTTCTGTAATTATTTGTGCAAAAAATGAAAGAGAGAACTTATTGGAGTATTTACCACTTTACCTCAATCAGCAATATAAAAACTTTGAAGTTATAGTTGTAAACGATAATTCTGTTGATGATAGTGGAGATGTTTTAAGGGCTTTTCAGTTGCAGTTTCCTCATCTTAAAATTGTTAATGTACCAGATACAGATCGGTTTTATGGCAGTAAAAAGTTTGCGTTAACATTGGGTATAAAAGCAGCTAAATATGATAATGTTTTGTTAACTGATGCAGATTGTAAACCTGCTACAAACCAATGGGTAAGGTTAATGAGTCAGTATGCTAAAAAGAAATCCATTGTTATTGGTGTAGGAGCTTATGAAAGAAAAAAAGGGTTGTTAAATAAGTTAATTCGATTCGAAACATTTTATACAGCATTACAGTATTTATCTTTTGCTCAGGCAAAATTGCCTTACATGGGGGTTGGAAGAAACTTAGGGTATCAAACAAAATTATTTTTTAATAACAAAGGCTTTTCTTCTCATCAGCACATTTTGAGTGGTGATGATGATTTATTTATTAATGAGGTAGCCGATAAACGAAATACACAAATTATAATAGATCAAAATGCACACACTATTTCTAATCCAAAAACAACGTATAGCTCTTGGATTAGACAAAAAAAACGGCATTTTTTGAGTGGAGGGCATTATAAGTTTAAGCACAAATTTATGCTGGGGTTATTACAATTGTCTCAAATGATATTTATGTGTTTGTTCGTATTTTTAGTGATACAAATAAGACCTGTTTATTTAATTGTAGGAGTGTTCATTTTTAGATACTTAATTCAAATGTTAATCTTTAAACTATCGGCAAATAAAATTGGAGGAAAAGATTTAGTGCTATTATCGCCTATTTTTGAAGTATTTTTTATGATATTCAATCCGTTATTAGTATTTTCAAACCTAATTATTAAAAAAGCAAAATGGAATTAAGTTCAAATCTTTCAGAAAAGGCTCAAAAAGACTATGTTATAGTTTGTAGAGCTAGAGATGAGAAAGACGAGAAGGCTTATGTAGAGTTAATGGGTAAGTACAGAGATTCTATTTATTTTATGATGCTTAAGATGGTTAAGAATAGAGATGATGCTGATGATTTAACGATTGAAGCATTTGGGAAAGCATTTAATAGAATACACCAATATGTTCCTAAATATGCTTTTAGTACTTGGCTATTTAGAATAGCAACCAATAACTGTATCGACTTTATTCGTAAAAAGAAGATGGTGACTTTATCTATCGATAAAACGATGGATGATGGTGAAGGAGGTGCTATGGGGTTTGAAATTAAATCGGACAACTTAAATCCTGAAGAAAAATTTGTACGGAAGCAGAAAATTAGGATAATGCGTGAAATTGTAGATCAATTAAAACCACGCTACCGAGAGTTAGTGGTATTGCGTTATTTTAGAGAGTTATCGTACGATGAAATAGCTGAAGAAACAGACTTACCTTTAGGAACAGTAAAAGCTCAATTGTTTAGAGCTAGAGAGCAGCTGTATAAGTTAATGCAAAATAAAAAAGGGAAGATTTAAATCCAAAATTGTCATTATGAAATGACAAAGCTTAGTTTTGCGTTATGAAACCATCTATTAAAACAATAACTAATTATTTTCCTGATTTAACGGAAGAACAAATTGAGCA
>JAQXDJ010000136.1 GCA_029251425.1 Vicingaceae bacterium | reverse complement strand
CTAATTTCTTTAGTAAAAGAAGATTCAAGAACTACTTTGGTATTAATTTTCTCATTACTAAAAGTAATGGCTTCATTAAAAGAATCGATTTTCATAGATTTTGTTTTTGTAAAATTCTGCAACTTCTTCATGGTAATATTGATATTAACCATTCAATAATATGACTTTGCTCATGTTTGTAAATTTTTTAAGCGAATACCTTCGCGAAAAAAAAGATAGATGTACTGGGATAAATTATCACACGAACAAATAAATACTAAAATTGAGGAAGCTTTAAATGATAATTTGAGTTATCGAAAAGAAAAAATTTTAGGAGTTCCGGCAAGCTATTTAGATGAGGAACAGTTTTATGATGATGCTCCATTTTTAGAAAACTCTCCATTTTTAAAAACTTTAATAGCAAATCCTAATCATATTGGTTGCCATACTCTAGGTGGTGAAGCAGAGCCTTTTTTTAAAGGAACTCAAAAAATAGAAAATGAGTTAATAGAGTTGTGTGCCGAAGAAATTTTAGGAGGAGGTAAAGGGCAGCAAGATGGTTATGTTGCTCCAGGTGGAACAGAAGCTAACATTCAGGCAATTTGGATTTATCGGAATTATTTTATTAAAGAGTTTGGAGCGCAAAGTAATGAAATTACTGTGGTGTATTCTCAAGATAGTCATTATTCAATGCCTAAAGGAGCAAACATTTTAAATATAAAATCTATTGTGTTGGATGTAGATTATTCTACCAGAATGATTGTACAAGAAGATTTAGAGCATAAGTTGAAGCAAGCTCAAGATACAGGAGTGAAGTATTTTATTGTAGTTATGAATATGTCAACAACCATGTTTGGTTCAGTTGATGATATTAATAGGGTTTCAGAATATTTAGATGAAAATAAGCTTCATTACAAAATACATATAGACGGAGCTTTTGGCGGGTTTATTTACCCTTTTACTAACGATTCCAGTTCTTATTCTTTTAAGAATGACCGTATTTCTTCTTTTACTTTAGATGGGCATAAAATGCTTCAATCTCCTTATGGTACAGGTGTTTTTATAATACGGAAGGGATTTATGGATTATGCACTTACTGAAGAAGCGAGTTATGTACAAGGTAAGGATTACACCATTTGCGGAAGTAGATCAGGAGCTAATGCTGTTGCTTTGTGGATGATTTTAAAAACACACGGTTCCGATGGATTAAAAGTGAAGATGAGAAATTTAACAGCAAAAGCAGCATCAGTTTGTAGTCAGTTAACAAAAATGGGGGTGGAGTTTTACCAAAATCCTTATTTAAATATTGTAACAATGCGTGGAAATTATGTTTCAGCTCATTTGGCTAAAAAGTATGCTTTGGTACCAGATTCACATAATAATGATCCAAACTGGTATAAAATTGTGGTAATGGATCATGTTAAAAAAGGAGTGTTAGATAGTTTCTTAATGGAGTTAAAAGCTGAATTAAATTCTAAAAACTGATTAAAATCATATCATGGTCTGTTGATAATCAGTCTTGCCTATTTTCTACAAAAGTAGTTTAGCGTATAATTTAAAATTACCATGAAAACAATTTTAGTACCTACCGATTTTTCGGATACAGCTGATAAAGCAAGAGATTATGCGGTGCAACTAGCACAAGAGTTAGATGCCCAAATTATCTTATTAAACACTTATCACATTCCTTATTCAGGAGCAAGTGCAGGAACCTTAGTTAATTTAGATAAGGTTGCTTTAGAGGAATCAGAAAAGTCAATGAGTAATCAAATAGAATATTTGAATTTGAATTATTCGAATATCTCATTTAAAACACTTTGTGTCCCTGGTTTATTGGTAGATTCTGTAAAAAAAATTGGTAAAAATAAAGAGGTAGATTTAATTGTGATGGGTACGAATGGCGCATCAGGAGTTGTAGAAGATTATTTAGGAAGTAACACTTCTCATTTAATAGGTTCTATCAATACTCCAATAATTGTTGTGCCTTCTAAAGTTACCAATAACTTTCCTAAAAGAATTGTTGTTGCCAATGACTTGGAGGAGTCTGGAGAGGAATCACTTTTTGATACCTTAAAAGAAATTGCAATAAAAACGGAATCTACTGTAGATTTTTTATTTATCGTAAATGAAGAAAATCAAGCAGACAAAAAAATCAAGCGTTTAAATGCAGCTCAGTTTGACGAAGAATTTGATACTTCATATCATCCATTTCATTTTAAAGAAAACGAAAATGTTGAAGAAGGAATATTGGAATACATAGAAGGTAAGAATTTTGACCTATTAGTTTTAACTTCTCATCAGAGAGGTTTTTGGGAAGGATTATTTCATAAAAGTGTATCAAAATCTTTAGTAAAGCACGCAACGTTGCCAATTATGGTGCTACCCGATTAATTTAGTTACACATGTTATCAATCTTTTACAATTATTGAATTATTTTTGAGTAATGAAATCTAACCAAGAAATTTATCAGTTATTATTTGAGAATGCAGGTGAAGGGATGGTTGTTACTAATAACCGTGGAGTAATTGAATTGGTAAATCCTAGATTGTTAGAATTGTTTGGTTACAAACAAGAAGAATTAATTGGTAAAAGGATTGAAATTTTAGTTCCAGATGCTGTTAAAGCAAATCATTCTCAGCATAGAGAGGGCTACGTAAAAAAACCTCAAGATAGAAGAATGGGAAGTGACATGAATTTGTTGGCCCAACGAAAAGACAAATCAAAATTTTCTGTAGAAATAGGTTTAAACCATTGTTATGTTAATGAAGATTTAAAAGTTGTTGCTATTGTTACAGATATTACCGAAAGAGTAGAAGCGCAACAAAAGTTAAAGAACGTAAATGTTGAGTTAGAACAAAAAGTTAAAATAAGAACACAAGAGCTAGAGGAGAACCAAAAGAAAATAGAAAAAACTTTAGATAAAGAACGGGAGTTAAACGAGTTAAAATCTAGGTTTGTTTCTATGGCTTCGCATGAGTTTAGAACACCTTTGAGTACTATTCTTTCTTCAGCTACTTTAGTGGGTAAATATGAGAAAGAAGATCAAAAAGAGAAGAGAGAGAAACACTTAGACAGGATTAAATCTTCAGTAAAAAATTTAACTTCAATTTTAAATGATTTTTTATCTATTGACAAATTAGAGGATGGAAAAATATCCATTAATAGAACTCAGTTTTTGTTTTCAGAATTGATAAATGAGGCGGTTGGAGAAATGGAGTATTTTTTAAAACAAGATCAATTTATATCTGTAAATAATTCAATTGAAGTAAACCAATTAGTAGAGTCTGACAGGAATGTGATTAAAAATATTTTAATCAATTTATTATCGAATGCAAGTAAGTATTCAGCAGATGGAAAAGAGATTTTTTTAAGCATTAATTTGATTGATAATAATGTGCAGATAGATATAAAAGACAACGGTATTGGTATTCCTAAAGAAGAACAAGCAAAGGTTTTTACCAATCGTTTTTTTAGAGCAGGAAACGTTACCAATATTGAAGGGACAGGGTTAGGACTGACAATCGTAAAAAAATATCTTTCTATTTTAGGGGGGGACATTTCTTTTAAAAGTGTTCAGTATGAAGGAACAACATTTTCCATTACATTACCAAATATTATAATATGAGTAAGACTATTTTACTGATTGAAGACAATCTTGAAATGCGTGAAAATACTTCTGAAATTATGGAGTTAGCAAATTACAACGTAATTACTGCTGTTAACGGAAAAGATGGAGTAGAGAAAGCAAAGGAGTGCCTTCCAGATTTAATTATTTGCGATATTATGATGCCAGAAATGGATGGTTATGGTGTTTTATATATACTAAGTAAAGATCATTCAACTTGTGCCATTCCTTTTGTGTTTTTAACTGCTAAAGCAGAAAAAAGTGAATTTAGAAAAGGAATGAATTTAGGTGCAGATGATTATGTTACCAAACCATTTGAGGAAATGGAATTGTTAAACGTAATTGAAAGTAGATTAGAAAGAAGTCAATTGTTTAAAACAGGTTACGATCAAAATGTAAATGGCGTAAATAGTTTTATAGGAGAAGCAAGAGGATTGGACGAATTGAACAAGCTTTCAGAAAATAGGAAAACAAGAACTTTTAAGAAAAAAGAGATTGTTTTTTATGAAGGTGATTATGCCAGTGCAGTGTATTTTGTGAGTTCAGGAAAAGTTAGGATTTATAAAGCAAATGACGATGCAAAAGAATACAGCTCAGACTTGTATGGTCCTGGAGATTTTATAGGTTACCTTTCTATTTTAGAAGGAGATGAGTATAAAGTATCTGTCGAAGCAATGGAAGATACTGAGGTGATTAAAATTCCTAAAGAAGATTTTACCGAATTGTTATTTAAAAATAGAGATGTCTCAGCTAATTTTATTAAAATGTTAGCACATAATGTTTTAGGTAAAGAAGAACAGTTATTGAGTTTAGCTTATGATTCGGTACGTAAAAGAGTTGCCAATTCGTTAATAGAATTACAAAATAAATATAGCGAAGAAACTGAGGTTAACTTTGAAATTTCTATTAGCAGAAACGAATTAGCAAGTATGGTTGGTACTTCTCCCGAAACGGTAATTAGAACGCTTTCAGACTTTAAAGATGAGGCGCTAATTGAAGTGAAAGGGAGTAAGATTACAATTGTTAAAGCTAAAGAGCTAGATTTAGATAATACTTTTTTTAT
>JAQXDJ010000082.1 GCA_029251425.1 Vicingaceae bacterium | reverse complement strand
GTTTTGCAGAAGCAGATCCAACTTCTGATGTTGGTGGATTTGATGCTTTATATAAATTAGTAATTGTTGCAGCACATTCTTTCGGAAAGATTGTTCAACCAAAAGAGGTTTTAAATTTTGGAATAGAAAACATTAGTAAAAGTGATATTGAATTAGCGAAGAGGCTTAATTTAAAAATTAAGCTTATTGCTAAAGCAGAATTAAAATCGGATAAATTATCATTATCGGTTTTACCTACTTTGGTAAATAAATCTAGTGATTTATATCGGGTAGAAAATGAATACAATGCAGTAGAAATTAGTTCTGAAAATGTTGGTTTACAACTTTACAAAGGAAAAGGAGCAGGGAGCTTACCAACTGGGTCTGTAGTTTATGCTGATTTAAAAGCAATAGATAAAGATTACAGTTATTCTTACAAGAAATTAAATCAGCAAAATATCACATTAGACAATTTTAGTCAGGTAGATGTTTTAATAAATATTCCAAATAAAGATAGTATAGATACTTTACCATTTAATGTTTCATACTTAACAAAGGTTAGTGGGGAAGAGAATTATTTTTATGCAAAAACAACGTTAAACGAAGTAAATGCTAACAAAAAATATATAGAACAATACGGAATTTCATTATTGTTTGTGGATAATGAAAGGGTAAAAGAAGTTCTTTTTGGTGGTGGTGAAACTGTTAAAACAGTTGATGTTACGGAACTAAAAAGTTGGATAATTGAAGACAATGATTTTCAATTGATAGATGTTAGAGAAATTTCAGAATATGAGTTTAGTAATATTAATGGGGAGTTAATTCCATTAGGGTTACTTGAAAATAATGTTTCAAAAATTAAAAAAGATAGAAAAGTTGTTTTTCAATGCAGGAGCGGTAAAAGAAGTGCTGATGCGGTAAAAATACTACAAAAAAAATATGGTTTCGATAATCTTTATAATTTAGAGGGAGGAATTTTAGCTTGGTCAGACAAAATAGATTCAAGCGTTAAAAAATATTAATATGAAAGTAAATTTAAAAAGAGTAAACGAAGCATATCATTATGAAGCCTTTACGGAAGATAAAATAAAAGTTGACATTGATGCTAATTCAGCAATTGGTGGAGAAGGAAAAGGAACTCGACCAATGGAATTGGTTTTAATGGGAGTTGGAGGTTGTGCAAGCATTGATTTAGGATTAATTCTTAAAAAACAGAAACAAGTATTATTAGATTATTCAGTTGAAATAACTGCAGAGCGAAATGACAATACTGCTAAAAATTTTAAATCAATAAACTTACACTTTAACCTTTTTGGAAAATTGGATGATTCTAAAGTTGAAAGAGCAATTGATTTGACCTTAACAAAGTATTGTTCAGTCGTATTAAGTTTAAACAAAGAGATTAAAGTGACATCATCATACACTATTAAATAGAAATGGAAAATTTTGAAACACTAGCAATCCGAACACAAACAAAGCGTTCGCAGTTTAATGAACATTCAACACCTTTACATTTAACATCAAGTTATGTTTTTGATGATGCAGAACAAATGCGAGGAATGTTTTCTGATGAGGTTGAAGGGAATATTTATAGTAGGTTTTCTAATCCAAATACAACAGAATTAATAGATAAAATGTGTTTGTTGGAAGGAGCTGAGGCGGGTTGGGCAACTGCAACGGGAATGGCTGCTGTTTTTACAACATTTGCAGCCTTATTACAGAGTGGAGATCATGTCTTGGCTTGTCGATCAGTTTTTGGGTCAACACATTCTGTACTTACTAAATTGTTGCCAAAATGGGGAATATCACATTCTTATGTTGATTTAAATGAAACCGAGAAGTGGGAAGAAGCTATTTTACCCAATACTAAAATTATTTATATCGAAACTCCAACAAACCCTGCTGTAGATATTATTGATTTAGAGTGGTTAGGTAAGTTAGCCAAAAAACACAATGTTTTTTTTGTGGTAGATAATTGTTTTGCAACGCCTTATAATCAACAGCCTATAAAATTTGGAGCAGATATAGTAATACATTCGGCTACTAAATATTTAGATGGACAGGGAAGGGTATTGGGAGGAATTATTGTTGGGAAAAAAGAATTAATTAGTGAAGTAAAATTATTTGCTCGCCATTCAGGACCTGCACTTTCTCCATTTAATGCTTGGGTAATTTCTAAGAGTATAGAAACATTGGCCTTAAGAATGGATAGACATGCTGAAAGTGCTTTTAAATTAGCACAATGGTTAGAGCAGCATTCTGAAGTTGAATTGGTAAAGTATCCGTTTTTACCTTCACATCCTCAACATGAAATTGCAAAACGACAAATGAAATCTGGGGGAGGAATAGTAACTTTTATAATTAAAGGTGGATTAGAAAAGGGAAGAGCGTTTTTAGACCAACTTCAATTAATTTCGATGACAGCTAATTTAGGAGATTCAAGAACCATTGCAACTCACCCTGCTTCTACAACTCATTCTAAGCTGACAGAAGAAGATCGATTAGAGACAGGAATTTTACCTGGATTAATCCGAATTTCAGTTGGATTAGAGCATGTAGATGATATTATTAAAGATATAGAGCAGGCTATAGGTTAACTTAGTAACTTTGTCGCTCATAAATTTTTAAGTTGTGGAAAACAAAATTGCAATAATAGGGGCAGGTAACTTGGGACTTTCTTTGGTTACTGGTCTAGTAGATAGTGGTAAATATCAAGCAGCTGATTTTATTTTATCAAGAAGAGATTTATCCAAATTAGATGAATATCAAAATAAAGGGTTTAGTGTAACATCAGATAATATAGGAGCAGTTAGTGAGGCAAGTATTGTAATAATTGCAGTATTACCTCAAAAGATTGATGCTGTTTTATCTGAAATTTCAGGTAGTTTAAAGGCTGATCAATTAATCATTCCTTTAGTTTCTGGTGTAAAGGTTAAAGATATTCAAGAAATTATTGGAGAAGACAAACCTATTGTTAGGGCTATGCCCAATACGGCAATTGCTATTAGAGAGTCTATGACTTGTATAGCAACTTCTGATAAATGGAAAAAAAGAATTCCTGAAGTAACTGAAATGTTTGAGTTAGTTGGCGAAACTGTTGTTATTAATGAAGAACAGATGACTTCTGCTACAGCGTTATGTGCTTGCGGAATAGCATTCTTTTTAAGGGCGATAAGAGCTGCCTCACAAGGAGGTAATGAAATTGACTTTCATGCGAATGAAGCGCTTAAAATGGCTGCCCAAACAGCTAAAGGAGCAGCGAGTTTGTTAATTGCTAATAATTCTCATCCTGAAGACGAAATTGACAAGGTTACTTCACCAAAAGGATGCACAATTGCAGGTTTAAATGAAATGGAACACAACGGTTTCAGTTCTTCGTTTATTAAAGGAATTACTGTGTCTGCAAAACAAGCAAAAGGGCTATATATTGAAGATTAGTAAATAAAAATTCTTGTATAAAAAAAGACCGATGAATTTCATCGGTCTTTTTTGTATCTATTAAATAAACTTTATTAGTAGCTCCATAAATCGTGCTCCATAATAAAAAGCTCATTTTTAATTTTGTCAGCTTCTAGCAAAACATCTATGTCTTTTAAGAAACCATAACTTTGTCTATCGTAAACATTTGATTTTTTGTAAGCGAAACTGTTAAACATCCGTTTCCAGAAAATATCTTCAAAAGTTCTACGTTCCGCATCATTTTGTCTGTTAAAAACATCATAGTTAGCAAAGACATAACGTGCTTCTGGGAAATATATCCAGAACATTGGATCATTACCTCTTACAGAACCATCTTCGTTGAATAAAAGCTTTACAGGACATATCCCAAGAATTCTAACATCCATAATAGAACGTTCTCTATCAAAAAACCACTCTTCTTTTAAACGATAAGCTGAAATTGCATCAGACACGATATCTACCCATGTAGTATCTGCTGAACCTTCAATTTCATCACCATATTCATCGTAGTTTTTTTTCAATTCATAAGTAGTTAAGATACCTTTACTAACTTCTGCTTTTGTTAACGGAACAGTAAATTCATCGTAATCTTTATCGTAGGCAGTTAAAGTTCCTTCTTCAATACCTAATTTGATAATTTCGAATAAACTCTTTCTTCCTGCAATTGGCGTAATAGGGTAATACAAAGGGTGATTTATTTTCTCACGTAAATCTATTGTTCTCCACACTCTTTTGTTCCACATTACATCTGCTTCACGAACATGTGTGTAAGGTATTACTCTTCTAGTAGGTGTATTTTCTTTTACCCACG
>JAQXDJ010000056.1 GCA_029251425.1 Vicingaceae bacterium | reverse complement strand
ACACTTATGCTGATACTGGTTCTTATAATGTGATGTATGTAGCAATAGATTCATCTACTTGTAATATTGCTGATACTGTTTATTTTAGTGTTTCAGTGAATTTAAATGATACTTTATCTGCTGAATTTATTATTCCTCCTTATGATCCTTGTGTTGATAGTTTATCAGTTCAATTTAATTTTACAGGAAGTGGGGCAGATTCACTATACTGGGATATGGGTAATGGAACAACATTTACTAATATCAATACGGTAAATTATACTTATCTTACTCAAGGTCAATTTGTAGTTTCGCTCGAAGCACACGATACCCTTTGTAATAATATCTATACAGAAACAGATACTATCACATTTATGCCAAATAGAACTACAGTTAATGCTGTTGCTCCTGATCCAGTTTTATTATGTTCAGAGCCATATAATATAAGTTTAGTAGGTAATAATCCTGCACCACCAAACAGTTATTGGAATTTTGGAGATCAAACAGGAATTATAATAAATGATAATACTCCAACTTATACCTACCAAGATACTGGGATTTATTCGGTAATGTATGTTGCAATAGATTCCTCAACTTGTAATATTGCTGATACAGCTTATTTTGATGTACAATTAGCTACACCAGTTTTAGCTGCAATGCAAATAAATTTTGATGAGAATGATTCTTGTAAAACCAAAGATTTTGAAGTGCGATTAGATTTTGGTGGTTCTGGAGCAGATTCCCTTTATTTTGATTTAGGTGATGGTACACAAATTAGTAATCAAAATAATACTGTTCATTTATATGCTGATCCTGGAACTTATTTAATAAAAATGTCTTCATTTAATTATTTGTGTAACGTAAGAGAGGATTTACAAGAGGAAGTAGTATTCACATCATTTAATGAAATTGGAACAATAATTCCAAACGTATTCACGCCAAATGGAGATGGTATGAATGATGAGCTGCAATTTTTTAATATTGACCAAACAGCAGAGTATAGCGTTCAAATATTTAACCGCTGGGGTAAAAAAGTATATGAAGGAGCTGATGCTTTAGCGCATTGGGATGGGGGAGATTCTAATGAAGGAACTTATTTTTATGTATTAAAATATAGAATAGCTTGTAATGATGAGGAACGAGAGGTGAAAGGAACAGTTACTTTACTGAGATGATTCATTATCAACGTTGTAGTGTAATCCTATGTTTGTTTTTTGATTGATGGCTGCTTTGGTAACTAAGTAAGCTACACTTCTTAAATTTCTCAACTCACAAATACTGATGGAAAGTTTAGAGCTGTTGTATAATTTTTCCGACTCATTATAAATTAATTGGAGCCTAGCAATAGCTCTTTCTAAACGTTCGTTTGAGCGAACAATACCAACATAATCACTAAGAATATTTTGCAGCTCTGTTTTAGTTTGAGAAACTAAAATTTCTTCATTTGGTTTTGTAGTTCCTTTATCATTCCAATCAGGAATTTCATTTTTAAAAGAGATGTTTTTTAACTGTTCAACACCATGAATAAATGCGTTGTGCGAAAATACTAAGGCTTCAACTAAAGAGTTGGAAGCCAGTCTGTTTGCTCCGTGTAAACCAGTATGAGAA
>JAQXDJ010000055.1 GCA_029251425.1 Vicingaceae bacterium | reverse complement strand
CTCTGTATAATTACAAACACTTTAGGGTTCTGGAGTGGCAATGTTTCATCAGGAAAATATGTATCTGAAACAGTTAGCATCTCTGCTGGAGAGAACATTGGAAGAATACAGGCATTTATTGTTTTTAATTATACAGAGTATTACACTTTAGCAAGTGGTATAAATCCTGTAGCTAAGAAAGTAACAATGAACTTAGGAGAAGAGAAAGTAGCAAATTCATCTAGTGGTAAATTAAACTTCTTATTAAAAGGTCAAGCATTTTTTGATAATATCATTGCAAAGGTTTCTAATTCTTCAGGGATTCCAAATTTTTCTCACAGAGAGTTAGAAAATATTTCTATTGAATATTCTATAGCAGGTTCTGAATTGAATACATTTATGGAAGCAGAAGCTCCTTCAACAACTGTAAACCAAAACAAGCCAAGTTATACAAATATTACAAATGGAATAGGAGTATTTTCTTCTAGAAGTTATGATGACACTTGGACATCTAATAAGTCTGCAAGTACCGGTTTAAATATGGATTCTGACACAAAACGATTTTTAGGGTCTTTAGGCTTAGGCTTTTGTTTAGGTACAAATGCTACTGCAACTAATCCATGTGCATACTAATAGGCTTCTGTCGTATTGTCACACTTTTGTCAGTCTTAATAGGCTAATTGCATAAGTGTTCTGCCAATTTTTCTTTAAAACAACCATTAATTCTAATGGCATATTGTTTGACTATTGTCGAATCAAATAATTGATAATAACAAAAATAATATATCATGAGTAAAATTATAGGAATAGATTTAGGAACAACAAATTCTTGTGTTTCCGTAATGGAAGGAAATGAGCCGGTTGTAATTCCTAATGCAGAAGGTAAAAGAACTACACCTTCTATCGTAGCATTTATTGAAGGAGGAGAAAGAGCAGTTGGAGACCCTGCAAAACGTCAGGCAATTACTAACCCTGAAAAAACAATTTCTTCAATTAAAAGATTTATGGGGAATTCATTTGATCAAGTATCAAAAGAAATTAAGCGTTCTTCATACAAAGTAGTAAAAGGAGATAACAACACGCCAAGAGTTGAAATTGGTGACAGACTTTATACTCCACAAGAAATTTCTGCAATGGTTCTTCAAAAAATGAAGAAAACTGCTGAAGATTATTTAGGAATGAGTGTTTCAGAAGCTGTAATTACAGTTCCTGCATATTTTAATGATGCACAGAGACAAGCAACTAAAGAAGCTGGAGAAATTGCAGGTTTAACAGTTAAAAGAATTATTAACGAGCCAACAGCTGCAGCATTAGCTTACGGATTAGATAAAAAAGATGTTGACCAAAAAATTATCGTTTTTGATTGTGGTGGTGGAACACATGATGTTTCAGTGTTAGAATTAGGAGACGGAGTTTTTGAAGTGAAATCTACAGATGGAGATACTCACTTAGGTGGAGATGATTTTGATCAAGTAATTATTGACTGGTTAGCTGAAGAGTTTAAGAAAGATGAGTCAATTGACTTAAGAGAAGATCCGATGGCATTACAGCGTTTAAAAGAGGCTGCGGAAAAAGCTAAGATTGAATTATCAAGTACAACTTCAACAGAAATTAATTTACCTTACGTTACAGCTACTGCTTCAGGACCAAAGCACTTGGTGCGAACTTTATCTAGAGCTGCTTTTGAGCAATTAGCTGATAGTTTAATTAAAAGAACAATTAAGCCGTGTGAAGCAGCTTTAAAAGGTGCAGGATATAGTAAGTCTGATATTGATGAAGTAATCTTAGTAGGTGGTTCAACAAGAATACCAGCTGTTGTTGAGGCAGTAAAATCTTTCTTTGGAAAAGACCCATCTAAAGGAGTTAACCCTGATGAAGTTGTTGCAATTGGAGCAGCTATTCAAGGTGGAGTTTTAACTGGAGAAGTTAAAGATGTATTATTATTAGATGTTACACCATTATCATTAGGAATTGAAACTATGGGTGGAGTAATGACAAAGTTGATTGAAGGAAATACAACCATTCCTACTAAAAAATCTGAGACTTTCTCTACTGCAGCAGATAACCAACCTGCGGTTGATATTCATGTATTACAAGGTGAAAGACCAATGTCTCATGATAACAAATCTTTAGGTAGGTTCCAATTATCTGACATTCCACCTGCACCAAGAGGTGTGCCTCAAATTGAAGTAACATTTGATATTGATGCAAACGGAATTATGAACATTTCAGCTAAAGATAAAGCTACAGGAAAAGAGCAAAACATTAGAATTGAAGCTTCTTCCGGTTTAAGTGATGACGAAATTGCTAAAATGAAGCAAGATGCTGAAGAAAATGCTGAAGCTGATAAATTAGCAAAAGAAAACGCTGATACGGTAAACCAAGCAGATAGCTTAATTTTCCAAACAGAAAAGCAACTTTCTGAATATGGAGATAAATTACCGGCTGATAAAAAAGCACCAATCGAAGAAGCTTTAGCTGAGTTGAAGAAATCTCATGAAGCAAAAGATTTAGAAGGTATGAAAGCGAATACTGAAAAATTAAACACGGTATTCCAAGCAGCTTCCCAAGAAATGTATGCTCAACAAGAGCAAGCAGGAGGACAAGCTGGTCCAGAAGCAAATGCTGAAGGTGGAGATGATGAAGTTACAGATGTAGATTTTGAAGAAGTTACTGAAGAAGAAACAAAGTAATTAACTGCTAGAATGTTTATAAAAAGCCTTACCAATTTTGGTAAGGCTTTTTTAGTTTAATTACTTTCACAATATGCAACAAGAAAAGGCTTTAGCGATATTGAAATCTGGTAAAAATGCGTTTTTAACTGGTTCTGCAGGAACAGGGAAAACGTATGTACTTAATCAATACATTTCTTACTTAAAAGAACGAAAAGTAGCTGTTGCAGTTACTGCTTCTACAGGTATTGCAGCAACTCACATGAATGGCATGACGATTCATTCATGGTCAGGAATAGGTGTAAAAGAATTTATTACTCAAGGAAATTTAGTGAGTATGAAATCTAAAAAATACCTTAAAACTCATTTAGAAAAAGTTAAGGTGCTAATTATTGATGAAATTTCAATGCTACATCTAAATCAATTGAATGCAGTAGATGTAGTATTACGTTATTTTAAAGATGATTTATTACCTTTTGGAGGCGTTCAAATTGTATTGTGTGGTGATTTTTTTCAGCTTCCACCAATCGGACATCAGGGTGAAACAAGTAAGGAGAAATTTGCTTTTATGTCGCAAGCCTGGGTTAAAGCCAACCTTTCAGTTTGTTATTTAACAGAACAATACCGTCAGAATGATAATGATCTAAACCTAATTCTAAATGAAATTAGAACTGGAGAAATTTCAAAAAAGAGTTTCAAGACATTACAGTCTGCTTCATCAAACAAATTAGAAACAGAAGTTGAACCAACTAAACTCTATACACACAATTATGATGTAGATAGAATTAATGCAGAGCATTTATCAAAATTACCAGGAGCTCCAAAAAATTTCAAAGCAAAAACATCAGGAAACAAAAAACTAATTGAAACCTTAAAAAACTCTGTATTAGCAGGCGAGCACTTAGCTTTTAAAATTGGAGCTAAAGTTATGTTTGTGAAAAATGATAAGGAAAAACGTTATGTAAATGGTTCATTAGGTAAGGTTATTGGATTTAATGATGAAGGAATACCTTCTGTTAAATTATTAGATGGTAAAACCATTTATGCTGAAAAAGAGAATTGGAGTATTATTGATGATAATGGTAAAACATTAGCCAGTTATAATCAAATTCCATTACGATTAGCTTGGGCAATTACAGTACATAAATGCCAGGGAATGACATTAGATGCTGCTGAAATAGATTTGTCTAAAACCTTTGAAACTGGACAAGGGTATGTAGCTCTATCGAGGTTGAAAAAACTTGAAAATTTACAACTATTAGGGTTAAATGAAATGGCTTTACGAGTTGATAAATTAGCACATAAAGCAGATTTACGATTTCAAGAGCTTTCTGCTGATGTGGACAATGAGTTTAAATTAGAAGAATTAGAGTTAATCGCTAAAGTTTTTTTAAGAGACAATGGAGGCTTAGTCGATAAAAAAGAAATTACCAAGCATAAAAATAAACTGAAAGAAAAAGAGCGAGGTAAACTCTCTACTTATGAAGTAACTTTAATGCACTTAAAACAAAAGGTTAGTTTAAAAGAAATAGGAGAGGCTAGAGGTTTAACCACAGGAACTATTGCAGGTCATTTAATTAAGATTATCAAAGATAACCCTGATGAAGATTTAAATTATTACAAGCCTAAAAACGCAATACTCAAAAAAGTAAAAGCAGTTTATGATGAACAGCCTAAAAGTGCTCCAATAAGCTTAAATGCGATTTATGGAAAGCTTGGAGGTAAAGTAAGTTATGATGATATAAAACTAGCTGTAGCTTTTATTCAGGATTAAAAAGGGTTAGTAGCCCAAACTGTAACCTCAGGAACAAATCCTTTAGCTCTCATCTTTAATGTTGAGATAATAGTGTGAGCTATTTCTTCAGTTCCTAACTTTTTCTCTTCTTCAGTTCTTTCAACTCTATCTTCAGTAGCAAATGCAGTAGTCACTTCGCTTGGGTTTACTAAACTAACTCTAATGTTGTATTTTCTTAATTCAGCTTGCCAAGACTGAGTTAATCCTCTTACAGCAAATTTTGATGCAGCATAAACAGTTCCTCTGTCAAAACCTCTTAAAGCAGCTGTAGAACCAATATTGATAATATTTCCATAACCTTGTGTTATAAAAGGTTTAATGATTTCTTGAGTTAACATCGTTAAACCAAATACATTGGTTGTGTAGACAGTTTCTAGATCTTCAATTTTAATTTCACCTAAACGAGGGAAAACACCAATTCCGGCATTATTAATTAAAGTATCCATTCTTCCATCTAATAAAATAAATGCTTCTCGTGATTTAGCTGGAATTGATTTTAAGTCAGAAATATCAAATAGAAGAGGAGTCGCGCCAATTTCTTGCGCTACTTTATTCAATTTTTCTTCATCTCTACCAGTAATTACAACTTTAGCTCCTAATTCAACTAATTGTTTGGCAGTTTCTTTTCCTATTCCTGAACTTCCTCCTGTAATTAAAACGTGTGATCCTTTAATTTCCATATCTAATTATCTTAAATTTCTTAATCCTTCAAATACTACAACACTAACTGCATTTGCTAAATTTAAACTTCTAATGTGTTCACTAAACAAAGGTATTTTATATGTTTTTTCTTTATTGTCTTCTATTATACTTTTCGGCAATCCTTTTGATTCTTGTCCAAATATAAAAAACATATTGTCCTCAAAATTAATATCCCAATGTGCTTTTTTTCCATGACTTGAAAAGTAAACCATTTTAGCGTCTAAATTTTTCTCATAAAAATCAGCAATACTATCATATTCAATAATGTTAACATGTTGCCAATAATCCAAGCCAGCTCGTTTTAAACGTGTGTCTGTTATTTCAAATCCGAATGGTTTAACTAAGTGAAGTGTACTTCCAGTACCTAGACTTAAACGACCAATATTTCCTGTGTTATTAGGAATTTCAGGTTCTATGAGAACAATGTTAAAAGCCATAATTTTTTTAATAGATTCAAAGTTAATGATTTTTGTAGTCGATTATTATTGAGTATTCTTTATATTTTCTAATATCAAAAATTGTTTGTTATGAAGCTTAGTATTGTTGGAGTTGCTATATTAACTATTGTTTGTATCGGTTGTTCGAAGAACGAACCACCATCATCTAGTAGTTCAAATAATTCAGGTAACTCTACGCCAGGAACTTCAACAAATTGTAGTACAATAACAGCACAAACATCTGTATCTAGTAATGGGGTAATTATACTATTAATGCGTTAGCTGGTGCTGGAAATTCTATTGGAATTGAAGTGATAAATTCAAATGGTGCATTTACCAGTAATTATGCAATGCAATTATTAGAAGTTAGTAGTGGAACAGGAACTGCTTGTGCAACAAGTTCTTCATCGACAGAATCTTTGCCAGGTATAGGTAAGTTTTTTGAATTCCAAAATATGCCTGTATGGTCTAGTGAAACAACTACTGTTGCCAAAGTTAAAATTATGCTTGATGGAACTGTTTTCTCTATAAAAGATTTGCATGTGAATCAGTAAGTTAGAATTAAATAATAAGATTTTCTACCTCACCAACATCCATCTTCCCTAAGTGAAATTCTCCAATTCTAACTCTTACCAATCGTAAAGTAGGGAACCCTACAGCAGAGGTCATTTTTCTTACTTGTCTAAACTTTCCTTCTCGTAAAGTAATACTTACCCAAGAGGTTGGTCCGTGTCTATCATCACGTACAGGTTTACTTCTTTCGGGAAAGTCAGGTTTTTCAGTTAACAGTTTAACTTTACAAGGCTGAGTAGTATATTTTATGCCTTCAAAACCTATCTCTACACCATTTTTTATGGTTTCAACTGCTTTAGGAGTAATTATACCATCAACTTGTGCATAGTATTCTTTCTCAACTTTACTACTACAAATATCATAACTAACTTGCCCATCAGTTGTTAAAATTAATAGTCCCTCAGATTTTTCATCTAATCT
>JAQXDJ010000054.1 GCA_029251425.1 Vicingaceae bacterium | reverse complement strand
TTTTTGCATTCTCTCATATAGTCTATGCACACCAGTTGTTGTTTCCTCAGAAAGACCTTTAATTCCTTCACAAAGTTTTGGATATCTGTCAAGAACCATATTTGTTAAATCTCCTCCATCATCTAAAATCATATTTAATGGTTTACCACCTTCAAACCCCATAATTGTTTGATCGATACACCAATCAAATTCTTCGTCAGTTAAACCTTTCCAAGCATAAACTGGCACTCCTGCTGCAGCAATTGCTGCAGCTGCCTGATCTTGTGTAGAGAAAATATTACAAGATGACCAAGTTACCTCAGCTCCTAAAGCTGTTAACGTTTCAATTAAAACTGCAGTTTGAATTGTCATATGTAAACAACCAGCAATTCTAGCTCCAGCTAATGGTTTAGAAGAACCAAACTCTTCTCTTAAACTCATTAAACCTGGCATTTCTGCTTCAGCAATTTTTATTTCTTTTCTTCCCCATTCTGCAAGGGATATATCTTTAACTTTGTATGGTAATTTTTCCACGTTTGTACTCATTCGTTATCGTTTTAATAATTTTAAGGATGACAAAGTTAAGGAATAACTCAATAACTTTTATAAAATGCCTATTTATCAGATAAATAACGTTTCAGAAACTGTTACAGTTGCCGTATGGAAAATTACAGAAACAGAAGAAAACCTGTTAAAAGAACTGATTGACAACGGATTTGATAAAAACAGCCTGTATCAGACCAAAAACAAACAACGCTTAAAACAATGGTTGGCAACTCGTCTTTTATTAAATCATTTTTTTGAAGAGGCTAATATTAGTTATGATGATTTAGGGAAGCCTCATTTGGATAACAATTGGAACATTTCTATTTCTCACTCTAATGAATTTGTAGCAATAAATCTGAACAAGAATGATTCTTGTGGAATTGACATTGAAAAAATAACACCCAAAATTGAACGCATCAAACATAAATTTTTAAATGATATAGACCTCGAAACCGTAACATCTTTAAAACATCTCATCTTATATTGGGGAGCGAAAGAAGCACTTTACAAATTATATGGAAAAAAAGAAGTCTTGTTTATTGAAAACCTTTTTATCAATAATTTTTCTGAGAAGTCAAGTTCTTTTAATGGGGAAATAAAAATGTTAGATTTTCAAACAGAAATACCAATGAATTGGGAAAAAGTTGAAGATTTTATATTGGTTTATACTTTATAGTTAAGTTTGTAATTAAATGCAGAAAAATAAAAACATATATCAATCTATTCTGAAGAATACCAATAATGGTGTTAAAATGTTTGGTGTTTTAATTGACCCTGACAAACAAAATGTAAAAGAGTTAATTGACACCATTCATGTTTGCAACAATTCTGCTGTAGATTTTTTCTTTGTTGGAGGTAGCATTATCACGAGTGGTGACATAAAAAAAACAACTCGATTAATTAAAGAAAATTCAACTAAGCCTGTTATTATTTTCCCTGGAAATCCAGACCAAATAACAGCTTATGCAGATGCTATTCTTTTTTTATCGTTAATTTCTGGAAGAAATCCAGAATTTTTAATTGGACACCAAGTTACTGCGGCTCCAATGATTAAAAAATTAGATATAGAAGTAATTCCAACAGGTTATTTACTAGTTGATTGCGGAACTACTACCACTGCAATTTATGTTAGCGATACTAACCCTATTCCACACAGTAATGCAGAAATAGCAGCAAACACTGCTTTAGCTGGCGAGTATTTAGGTTTAAACTTAACCTATATTGATGGCGGAAGCGGAGCTAAGAAGTGTATTTCTAACAGTATGATTTCAAAAACTAAAGCGGCTAAAAACGGCCCTTTAATTATTGGTGGAGGGATAAGAACACCTCAAGCAGCAAATGAAATTTTTAAAGCTGGAGCTGATGTAATTATTATTGGAAATGGAGCTGAAGAAAACCGCAATTTAATTACCGAAATTGCTGAAATGAAAGAGAAGTTTAACACTACTACCAAAGCTTCGATATAACCTTTATTTCTCTCGATTACTTCTATTGGAATTCCGTCATAAAAATAACTTGACAAATAATTAAAATAGGAGTTCAAATTCATTGTTATTTTTCTTGTCTCAGTTTCTAAAAAGAGCGTATTTTCTATTCATCTTTTCTTATTTTTGTAAACCTTTTAAAAACTAAAAATACTGTTATGGTTGTAGATAAATTTTCAAGTCGTCATATTGGACCAAGAGGAAACGATATTGACGAAATGCTTTCGGTTTGTGGAGCTTCATCATTAGAACAATTAATTGATGAAACTATCCCTTCAAAAATCAGATTAAGTAAAGAACTTGATTTAGAAGAAGCAATGACAGAATATGAATATTTAAATCATATTAAAGCATTAGCTGGTAAAAACAAAGTCTTTAAATCTCATATAGGTTTAGGATACAACA
>JAQXDJ010000031.1 GCA_029251425.1 Vicingaceae bacterium | reverse complement strand
ATAATTTTTCTTTACTACATCCAAAAAGAACCATAGATGTAGCGGCAACTATTAGCATTACTTTTTTCATAATTTTGATTTTAGTGTATGAATAAAAAGTAAATAAATTACATAGGCTTGTTGATTTTATGATACGGATAACGGTCTATAATTCATAATATTGTAAGCATGAAAAAAATACTTTTTGTAGATACTGTTCATCCAATATTGGAAGAAAGGCTAACTGCTTTAGGTTTTGAGTGTGAACATGATTTAAGCGCTACAAAACAACGAATAGAACAAAAAATTTCGGACTATTTTGGTTTGGTTATTAGAAGTCGATTTTCAATAGGTGAAAAGTTTTTAAACAAAGCGACTAATCTAAAGTTTATCGCTAGATCAGGAGCGGGGCTAGAAAACATTAATGTTGATTATGCATCAGAAAAAGGAATTAAAGTTTTTAATTCTCCAGAAGGAAATATGGATGCTGTTGGAGAACAAGCTATAGGAATGTTGTTAATGCTTTTTAACCAACTAAAAAAAGGAGACACTGAAGTTAGAAAGGGTGTTTGGGACAGAGAAGGAAACAGGGGGTTAGAGTTAGCTGGAAAAACTGTTGGAATAATTGGGTATGGAAACATGGGCAAAATTTTTGCTCAAAAACTTTCTGGTTTTGGGTGCAACGTTATTGCTCATGATAAATATAAAACAGGTTTTTCGGACCAGTTTGTAACAGAAACTTCTTTAGATAAAATTTTTGAAAAAACGGATATTTTAAGCATTCACTTGCCACTTTCGGAAGAAACACACCTCTATGTAAATGAGCAGTTTTTATTAAAATTTAAAAAGCCCATTTACTTAATAAACACAGCAAGAGGCAATAATGTTTCTGTTGCAGACCTGGTAAAGGGTCTAAAAAACAAAACGGTTTTAGGGGCTTGTTTAGATGTGTTAGAATATGAAACAAAATCGTTTGAAACGATAAACGCAAATGAGTTGCCAGAAGATTTTAAATATTTAGCACAATCAGAAAAAGCAATATTAAGTCCGCATGTTGCCGGCTGGACTAAAGAATCTTACGTAAAGCTTTCTAGTTTTTTGGCAGATAAAATAGAAAAAGAGTTTTCTTAAAAAGATTGATCTAAAATCCAAGCCTTGTCATTATGAGCTTGAGCATTTTCTAAAGCATTTAAAGCTTCTTTTCTTGTTACAAAGCTATTATAGCTTACAGCCCACAAGCCTTTTCTTTTTCCAACAACAAAAGCATCAAAACCTTGTTTTTTAAGCTTCTTAACCATTTTTTTAGCGTTCCTTTTTTCTGAAAAGCAACCGCCAATAATGTGGTATTGTAATACTTTTTTAGTTTCAGCAACATAAGTAGAAACAGGTTCTGCAACAGTTTTTTCTTTTAGTTGAACAACAAAAAGGTTTTCTTTTTCATCAAGAGTTACCTCTACAAAAATGCTGTTTTCATTTGCAGCATTAATTTGTTCCTCAACAGTTGATGTTGTTGTTTCCGAAATAGTTAAATCATATTGAAAAGGGGTATAAACCGCTTTAGCACTTGGAGTAAAAGGGTTAAGGTTGGCGTAATTTAAATCGCCAGACAAGTTAGAGTTGTTGGCCATAAACCCAGCACCAAAAGCTAAAAAAACCAAAGCGGCAGAATACATCCATTTTTTTGATTTTCTATTTTCTTGGCCTTTAACAGCAACTAAAGGTGTTGTTCTATCAACAAATTCTTTGGTTATTTTTTCTTCGATAGTTATTCTTTTTATAGGTTGTTTTTGATAAACAGGCAAGCCATAAGACTCTAGTAAATAGTTTGAAGTGTTTGCTGGCTCAAACTGTAAGCGATTTTCCGAATCTAAAAATAAATTACCAACAGCGGCAAGTGTTACGCTTTTTTTAAGTCTTAACTCTCTATTAATTTTACCAACGTAATCTTCAATTTTTTTTGAAGCAAAATCAAAGCTAAAAGCTTCTTTTTGAGCAATAAAATTGGCTAATAAACCATCGTTATTGTTTAGGTTTTTATTAAAAGAAATGCTTTTTGACGGTGGTGAAAATGTGTTTTGAATAGGCTGTATTGTAGCGGGTTTATAATTAGCAATAAAACCACCCAAACCAGGAACAATAACACAATCGTATTGGTAAAGTAATTCGGATATGTATTGTTCAATTTTCATTTAGGGCTTGCGAATGTATAAAAATACTTAAAAACTTAACTATTTAAAAGTAATTTTTTCTAAATCCTCAGGAGTATCAATAGCAGCAGCTTCAAAAACAGTTGTAGCCACTTTAATTTTATATCCATTTTCTAACCAGCGCAATTGTTCTAGTCGCTCTTCAATTTCTAAAGGAGAGGGTTGTAGTTGACTTATTTCTTTTAAAACAGAAGAACGGTAACCATAAATACCAATGTGTTTATAAAAGGCTTGTTTGCTTAACCATTCGCTCTTTTCAATATTTAAAAGTTCTGGAATAGCTTTTCTGCTAAACATTTTTGCAAAACTATTTTCGTCAACCTCAACCTTAGGACGATTAGGATTAAAAAGCTCTTCTCCAGTATCAATCTTTTTTATGAGGGTGGCAATATCTGTTTGCTCATCGTTAAAACAAGCGCACAGTTGGTTAATTTGCTCAGGATTAATAAAAGGCTCGTCTCCTTGTATGTTAATTACAGCATCATAATTACCTCTGGTTTTGCTTAAAACCTCTGCACACCTGTCTGTTCCACTTTCGTGGGAAGATGAAGTCATTACCACATTTCCTCCGAAAGAGTAGATATGATTAAAAATTTTTTCATCATCCGTGGCAACAACAACCTCCGTTAAAGATGTTGCTTTCTTTGCTTGTTCATAAACGCGCTGAATCATTGTTTTACCACCAATGTCAATCAGTGGCTTTCCTGGAAAGCGTGTTGATGCATAACGAGAAGGAATAATACCAAGTGTTTTCATGCGCTATAAATATCAACCATAAAAATAGTTAATTTTACTATCCGATGAACGAACAGCTACTTTATCATATCGCAATTACTTCAATTCCCAACATCGGAGATGTTACAGCAAAGAAACTAATTGCTTATTGTGGTAGCTCTGAGCAGGTTTTTAAGGAGAAAAAAAGTGTTTTAGAAAAAATACCAGGAATAGGGCCTGTAAACGCAAACAAAATTATTCAACATAAAACAGAGGCTCTGGCCATAGCAGAGGAAGAGCTTGGTTTCATTTCAAAAAACGAAATAACACCTCTGTTTTTCTTAAATGATAATTACCCAAGAAGACTATTACATTGCGAGGACGGACCTGTGTTGTTATATTCAAAAGGAAATATCGATTTTAATAACCAAAAGGTTATTAGTGTGGTTGGAACACGAAAAGCAACGGAATATGGTAAAGGTTTTTGTGATCAGCTGATTAAAGATTTAGCACCACACAACCCAACAGTTGTTAGTGGCCTTGCTTATGGTATAGATGTTTGTGCACATAAAGCTGCTATAAAAAACAACTTATCAACAGTTGGTGTCTTGGCTCACGGCCTTGACAGACTCTATCCTGCACAACACAAAAGTGTCGCGAATCAAATGACTGAAAAAGGCGCTTTGCTTTCTGATTTTAAAAGCGGAACTAAGCCGGATAGAGAAAACTTCCCGAAACGAAACAGAATTGTTGCAGGAATGTCTGATTTAACAATTGTTGTAGAGTCTAGTAAAAAAGGGGGCTCGTTAATTACCGCTTACATCGCAAACGATTATAATAGGGATGTGTTTGCTCTACCAGGAAGGTTAGGAGATAGTCAGTCTGAAGGGTGCAACAACCTTATAAAAAGCCATAAAGCTGCATTAATACAGTCAGCTAAAGATATTGAGTATGTAATGGGCTGGCAAACTAAAAAGAAGGTGGCTCAAACACAAACACAGTTGTTTTTAGAACTCACACCAGAGCAAAAAACGATCACTGCAATACTGTCTAAACAAGATAAAATAGGGGTTGATGAACTTTCTTTGTTGGCAAAAATGACCATGAGCCAAACAACATCTTTACTGTTAAACTTAGAGTTTGATGGTTTAGTAAAATCGCTTCCAGGAAAAATGTATAAGCTGGCTTAATGCAATAGTGAACGAAAACCCTTTTGATGACTAATTAACCCTTCCTGTTTTAATTTCTTCAACCACGGTTGGATCTAGTAATGTGCTCGTGTCTCCTAGGTTGGAAGTGTCTCCTTCTGCAATTTTTCTTAAAATTCTACGCATAATTTTTCCTGACCTTGTTTTGGGCAGTCCGCTAACAATTTGAATTTTATCTGGTTTTGCTATGGGACCAATTTCTTTGGTAATTTGAACTAACAACTCTTTTCTTAGCTCGTTCTCATTTACTTCTTTGGCACAAATAACATAAGCATAAATTCCCTGCCCTTTTATTTCGTGAGAAAAGCCAACAACAGCTGTTTCAACAACATTGTGATGTGTATCTAAAGCGTCTTCTATTTCTGCTGTTCCTATTCTGTGTCCAGAAACATTAATAACATCATCAACCCTTCCTGTAATTCTGTACATTCCATTTTCATCTCTTTTACAACCATCACCAGTAAAGTATTTTCCTTTATAGGTAGAGAAATAAACAGCTGCACATCTTTTGTGATCACCGTAAATGGTTCTTAACATAGAGGGCCAAGGGTGTTTTATACAAAGGTTTCCCTCAACATCGTTTCCTTCAATTTCATTTCCTTCAGCATCGACCAAGCAAGGTTGTATTCCAGGTAAAGGAAGGGTTGCATAAGTTGGCTTTAAAGGTGTAATTCCTGCCAATGGCGAAATCATAATACCGCCAGTTTCTGTTTGCCACCAGGTGTCAACTATTGGGCAATTACCCTTGCCTATGTTTTTATGATACCAATCCCAGGCCTCTAAATTAATAGGCTCACCAACGCTTCCCAACACCTTTAAAGAACTTAGTTTGTGTTTGTTTACAAAGCTGATATCACAAGCTTGTAAAGCTCTTATGGCTGTGGGAGCTGTGTAAAAAATATTTATCTGGTGCTTATCTATAACTTCCCAGAACCTTCCTGCATCTGGCCAAGTTGGAACACCCTCGAACATAACCGTTGTGGCTCCAGCTAACAAAGGACCATATATAATGTAAGAATGTCCTGTAATCCAACCAATATCTGCAGTACACCAATAAACATCATCTTTTTCATATTGAAAAACATTTTGAAAGCTGTAATTTGTATAAACCATATAACCAGCAGTAGTGTGAACAACACCCTTTGGCTTTCCTGTAGAACCAGAAGTGTATAAAATAAAAAGGTCATCTTCTGCATCCATTTTTTCCGCAACACAATTTTCGTTCACTTTTTCTATTTCCTCATGCCACCAAACATCTTTTTGATTCATAATAACAGTAGCGCCCGTTCGTTTTAATACAATATTTTTTTTGATAGTTGGACAGGTTTTTAAAGCTTCATCAACAACGGTTTTTATGGGAATAGTTTTCGTCCCACGATAAGCCTCATCAGAACAGATAACAATATTACATGTGGCATCATTAATTCTATCAGCAAGAGCTTTGGCAGAAAACCCAGCAAACACAACAGAGTGTATTGCTCCAATTCTCGCACAAGCTAAAACCGCAATTGCCAATTCTGGAACCATTGGCATATACAAACAAACCCTATCTCCTTTTTTAGCACCATTGTTTTTTAAGACATTAGCAAACGCACAAACTTTTTGATGAAGCTCTTTGTAGGTTAGTTTTATAGTCTTGTCATTTGGGTTGTTCGGCTCCCAAATAATTACTGTTTTATTTCCTTGAGTTGCTAAATGTCTGTCTAAACAATTTTCTGTGATGTTTAATTTAGCCCCTTTAAACCATTCTATTTTTGGTTCCTCAAAATTCCAATCTAAAACAGTCTCCCATTTCTTTTTCCAAGTAAAAGTTTCAGCAATTTCGCTCCAAAAACTCTCTGGGTTTTCTATACTTTTTTGGTATTGTTGATGGTATTCTTCTAATGAATTAATCTTAATAGACATACAATAAGTTTTAGGTTCTTAAAAGTAAGAGAAAATAAAAAAAGGCGAACCATTTGGTTCGCCTTTTACTATAATTAATAGCGTTTATTATTTAGCAACAATAAATTTATTGGTAGAAATTAAATTTCCATTAACATCAGAGATGCTGTAAAAATAAAAACCGTTGTTTAAGTTTTCAGTATTAACTGTTAGCTTGTTGTTTATCGTGTTTTCTGTTCTAACCGTTTTTCCTGTTACGTCAATAATCTGAACATTAAATCCGTTAACATCTAACTTAAAGTTTAACATGCCTTTTACCGGGTTGGGGTAAACAACCACTTTTACACCACTTAATTCGTCAACACCAGTAAACAAGGCAACATCACTTGTTTTTCTTGGTAAAATTTTGTAGTCATCAAAAGAATAGTGACCAATACCTGTAACGTCATAGTCAGAACCTAAAATAGCTTGGGTGTGAAAAGCATACATATCATCATCACCTTTTAAAGCGCCAGAACCATCATTCATTTCCCATAATCCAAAACCTAAAGTTGAACCAACAGAAGTTGCTTCTGCATTAACCACTTTAATTAAAACACCTTCGTATTCTTCTCTGTTTGCAGCGCCAGTAGTTACAATCGTTTCTGAAGGGAGTGTGTTACCTGAATTAATAACATTAACATTAGTTACTGAACCAAGTTCTGTAACATTTTCTGGAGCCGAACCTAAGTTGTGCTCAATAACAGTTCCTGTTACTTCAACGCTATCTCCAACAAATGGAGTTCTAGTAGTGTCTAGGTTGTAAATATATAATCCATTCCAAGATCCGTTTCCATCCTGAATAAAGAAACTTCCCCCACCAAAATTAGCAGTGTTGTTGATATATGCCGTAACCACACCTTTTGTTGTAACTACATTTCCTACCTCTGGAGAGTCTCCATTAGTATTCGTTGTAAATTGAATATCATAAATAGAAGTTATACCTGTTGGCGGAGGAGTAGTTCCTCCTGCAGTTACAGATACGGAATCAACAAGAATTCCGGTTGCATCAGTGTTTCTTAAAGATAAAATAAACTGAGCATCATTACACGTACTAGGAACTGTTACTGATTGAGAAACAATAGTTTGAGCCCCAGAAATAGTAACATAAGAATTATACGTTCCATAACCCGCTGTTGTTCCATCAGTTTCATCATAATAATTTGTTCTCAATTCTCCAGTGTTACCTGATACCCAAATTTTAATAGTATAAGTTGTTCCGCCAACAACAGCAGTACTTTCTGTAGTGAACCTTTTGTGAGAAGTTGTGCTATTTATTAGGGCAGCCATGTCTGAGCCAAAGTTTGCTCCAGTTGAAGTTTGTACAACACTGCTTGACGCGATACTTGTGTTAGGGCCCATAAAGTCTGTTGGGTCTCCCATATTCCAAGAGCTTAAGTTACTTGTAAATACTGTTTGCCCAATAGCTATAGAGCCAAGTGAAGCAGCAAATAAAAGAGTAAAGAGTTTTTTCATAATTGATAGTTTTAATATTAAAAGATATTGTTAAAGTTATTTATTTATAATGATATTGTCAAGCTCCCAGGTTTTTCCATCAGAAGCTGTGCCTGTGTATTTAATTGCAATATAAGTATTGGCACCTGTAAAAGAAGAAAGATTAATAATTCCCGAAGAGACCCACTCAAAACCTCCACCAGAAAGGTTTGCGCTTAATTGTGACCATGTTGCTGTGTTTGGTAAACTTGCCCCATCATAGTTTGTTGAAACATAAACCTCTATGTCTGGACCGTTATAGTTTGAGGCATTTTTAAAACTTAAACTTTGTGCTGTTGAATTACTAAAATTAAATGATGGGGAAATTAACCAAACCTCAGACGCTGTGTTTCCATTGTCATAATTTGTTAATGCAGCATAATGAGAACTAGACCCTTGGTCATTAGTAATCCAATTAAAAGGGCCGGTAACAACTTGTGTTGTCCAACCTCCAGAAGTAATACTTTGATCATTAAATGTTTTTAAAAGAGGGGCTTCACCGTCCATTTCTAACTCTTGAGGATCTCTAATTAACAATTGTAATCCATCATTGTATTGCGCAACAACACCAATAAATTTACCACTTCCACTAGGAAGGGTGTCATCAGCAAAATTAGAATACCCACTTGTTCTTACCTCTATTTCATCTCCGTTTAGCGCAAATAAATATCTACTTTCTGAAACTTGATTCTCTCCATCCGCATAACTTAAACCTAAACCTCCTTCTGCAAAAAATGCACCGTCAATTTTAACTAGTTTTCCCTGAGAACCCTCTAAATCAGCCAATAAAGAAGAAATAGAAATAGTTTCTGGGGTAACATAGTTTTGAGTAGACAACTTGACCACACTGTTGTCTGGGTGAAGGGAGTCAACCTGAAGCATTTGGTTATACTTTAAAATTTTAGCACCATTAAGATTTACCCTAACAGAGTCGCCAATGTACAGACCGCTTCCTGTTGTAAAGCGTAAGTATAAATTTCCTGTCCCATCTGTAATGTATGATTCTTTATACAGGTTTCCCGTACTCTCATCCATGGTAACCACACCATAAACAGAAATATCTTCTGCTATTTTTATTGTTTTTCCTGGTTGATACAAAGCTCTTACCTGAGCAATTGTTTGAACACTTCCTGTGGCTACTGTTTTTATTGTTGGATCTTCATAGTCTTTTTTACACGAAGTAAATAGAGCAATCAGAATAAAAATAGCGCTATAATTTTTTAATAAATTTTTCATAGATCAATAATTTTAATATCATCAATTTCACATGTTTGTCCATTTGAAGAACTTCCAACATACTTATACGCAACCCTTACTCCTGAACTTTTATAGCTTACAAGACTAACCGCTCCAGAAGGATAAAAAGTGTTCCAACCAGAATTGTCAGGGTCTAATGGAACAGAAAGTTGCGTCCAAGATGTTGTTGTAACATCTCCAGTAAAGTTTGTCGTAATATAAACCTCTAAGTCCGCACCACTGTAGTTTACGTCCGACTCCATAAAGAATTCTGGGTTTGTGGTGTTAGATAAATCAAAGGCTGGAGAAACCAACCAAGTTTCGCAAGCAACATTGCTGCTACCATTATAGTTAGAAATTCTTCCATAAAAACTAGGGTGAGAGCCTTGGTCGCTAGCCTCCCAACTGATGTTTCCAGCAATATTTTGTTGAATCCAACCACCAGAAGTAATACTTTCATCTTCAAAATCTTTAGTATATGTAAATGCAGGACAAGGAGTGCATGTTGATTTTCTCGTGTTAGAAACAATAAATTCATTTGGGTTTCTGATTGTTAACTGAACGGTTCCATCGTATTGAGAAACAACACCAACAATAGAGCCTTGATCAAAAGGAAGGTTGTCTCCAGCAAATGTAGAAAAACCGCTAGACCTTACAACTATAGAGTTTCCCATTGTATCAATTAACACTCTGTTTTCGTCTCTTTGGCCAATTCCATCAGCCCAAGTTTTACACGCGTCAGCACAATCAAATTCAACATTGTTAATTTGCACTAATTTACCTTGGTATTTTGAAGCAAAGATATCAATAAGGATTAAAGAGTCTATTGTAACTACTTCAGGAGTTAAATCTTGATTTTGTTCTTGTCTTATTATTGCGATATCTGGGTTGATGCTGTCTAACACAATCATATCCCTATCTCTTCTAACTGTTGCTCCTTTTATTGCAACCCTTACCCTGTCTCCAATAAAAAAATCGGCAGAAGAAAGAAGTTCCAGCTTAATGGCATTTGTTTCATCTTGGATATACAATTCTTTATAAATATTTCCTGTTACAGCATCTGCAGTAACAACACCATAAATTGAAATGTCATTAGTGATTGTTGTGTCAAAAGCTGTATAAATTTTTCTTAAAGAATCTATTGTAATTATATTTCCTTCGGGCAATTCTTTTACAGGAACCGTATCGAAATCTTTTTTACAAGCAGTAAAAAGAGTGATACCGATAACCAAAACAGCGCTTAATATTTTTCTAGTAAATGTCATTTTCATAATAATTTAATATTTACAGGGTTAAAAAGATAAACTAACCATTGCAAAATATGTTCTTCCCAACATATAACCTATCATTGGTGGAAACTTTCCTATTTCGTTTTGATCGTACCTTAATTGTTCAAAACCACCCGTTTGGAAATCTGTATTATCCAAAACATTGTTAACGTTAACGTTTAATCTAATAAAGTATTTATCCTTTAATTTCCACGATTTTCCAGCAAACAAGTTAAGTGTGTAATCGTTGTCTAGTTTTGTTTGGTCAACAATTTCACTAACCTGAGGGTCTGAAGAAACATATTTAGAAATAGCCTCTTCTGTTCTTCTGTCGGGGTTAGCATCTAAATAGATGTCTGCAAAATAGTTAAAGTTAGTACCCACAAACCAATATTTAGGAGACCTGTATTGTACACCAATTGAAGCTGCTGTTTGGGGGATTCCTCCAATTCTAAAGTTTTTAAAATAAACAGTTTTGTCTTCAGCAAGCAGCTCTGTTGAGTTGTCTTGAATAATAGTTGCGGTAGGTCTTGAGTCATAAAGAAATTTTCCCGTTGCAAAAGCTCCAGTCACTATAATTGTTGATGTAACATTTGCTTCAGCACCAAATTCAAGGCCAGTGAAAACCTGATCAACTCCAGTCATCATATAGTTAACAAAAGTGTTTAATTCATCATTATAAAAACTTCTGCTCCAAGTTTTATCCTTAAGTGTTGTGTGAAACAGAGTTGCTCTTGCTTTTAATTTAGGGTAACGAACAAGGTAACTAATGTCTCCAGACATTAATTTTTCACTTTCTAGGTCTGGCACAACTTGATCTCTTGTTCTTGGAGAGACAAATGCAGTTCTTGAAAAGGGAGCTCTTGTTAAATGTGCCCCATTTAATCGAATCAAATGTCTTCCTGATAGTTTGTAAATAGCACCACCTTTAATTCCATAATTAAAAAAACTTTGTTTTTCCGAATCACCTAGTGAGTTGTCTGGAAACAAACCATTTTGATAGTTTCCTGTTCTCCAAAAAGAAGTACTTGTTAAAGATAGGGCCGCAAACCAATCTATCTTTTTTGAGGTTCCTTCAATTTGACCAAAACCTTTATATGTGTTTATGTTTATATCATAATCATACCCAAAACGATCGCCTTCTTTAACGATTCTGTTGGGATTGTTTATGTCGCTTTGAGCAATAGTTTCATCAGCAAAATCTCTTTCAGCAAACTGATCAACATCTACCCAAAAATCAGCACCTAAAAGGTCGTCTATTAATTTATAGTTATTGCTTTTATAAATACTTACATCTAAACCACCATTTATCATTATTTGCTCACTGTGTTTATGGGAAGCATTCATGTTAACCCCATAGTGTGTAACATCTTTTCTCGCCTCTTCAATTATATATTTTGCACGATTTCCTGTAACACTATTCCCAGCGACACCATCAGCATTAGAAAGTGTAAAAAGGTTTTTAGTGTTTGCAAAATACATTTGATCAAAATCAAGTTGTGTTGCTAATGGGTCATTAGACTCCCAAAGGTTGGTTTGTTGTTCAAATAAAAATTCATCCCCAGGATTGTTATAGTAACTAGGAAGGTTTCTGTAATAATCAGGGCGAGGATCTGCAGCACTGTACCAATTTAATCTCGTATTTCCTTCTTTTCCGAAAGAGTAATAAGTAGAAGTATTAATATTTGTTTTCTCATTAACCTTAAAATAATGATTTAACATAATTCTAGGCTTGTGGTTTGTTCTAATTCTTGAGTTTCTTTTTTTTCCGTTTTGATACCCCCAATATGAATTATAGTAATTGTTTCCAGTTAAATCGTAGGCTTCTTGTGTAGAAATACTTCGCTTTCCTCTTGCTGTGGGAGCTCCATATCCAACCAAACCGATGGTGTGTTTGTCATTAATCTTTTTTTCTATAGAAAGTAAATAACTACCTCCATCATAAAAAGTCCCATCAATATAACCTTCTCCAGCCCACCTTTTAGATGCAGATACTGCAATTGCAAAACCATTCTCCATCATTCCGGTAGAGTGTGTAACCATAACACGGTTTCGGTAAGATCTATTCGCAGACGCATAAGAAATTCTCGTTCCTTTTCTTACAGCTGTTGCTCTAGAGTCAATGTTTGAAAATCCTCCAATACCTCCAAAACTATATGGAGAAGAGCTAATTCCTGCCTTTGACTCCTGAGTTCGTGTAATATCATTTAGACCACCCCAAAAAGCCCAAATAGCTCTCCCTCCTTCCGGTTCATTTAGTGAAACACCATTCATACTTACAGAAAAGTTTTCAGAATCATAACCTCTAACTCGGTAACGAGCAGCACTAAAATTAAATCCAGCGATATTTGAAAAAACATCTCTTGAAGATTGTAATAGACCTGAAACATCTTGAGCTTGCGCATCACCCTCTAATAAATCTAACGATGTTGTGAAGGCTGGTATAGTTGTTGCATTTTCGGTACTATCTTCATTTGAAATAGAAGATGGTGTTGTTTGTGCACTTGCTGAAAGCGTTGTAAAAACAACAGTTGCCGATAATATTTTTATTATTCTCATTTGTGTTATAAAAAAGTATAAAAATAAAGCGGTTTGAAGACTTAGTTGGAATGCTTCATAGGGTGTTCACTTTTTGCTGTTAATTATAAAGAAATAAACAACAAATCAAAATTAAGTTTTAAAAATGATAAAATATTCAAAACAACTAAATTGTTGATAATTAGTTAACAGAAAATTGACATTGAGAATTGAACAAAACAAAAACCATAAATTTGAAATTAGTTACTTTGCAAAAAAATATACAATGAAGAAACACTTTATTTTATCAATAATCCTTGCTACCGCTATCTTAGGGAATACATTTTCACAAGAGCAAAAAAAGGAATATTTAGTTACAGGAATTGGGTTTTATAATTTAGAAAACCTTTTTGATACATTAATTGATCCAGATCCAAATAAAATTTTACAAGAGGACTTTACGCCAAAAGGGAATAAAGCGTGGACATCAGAGCATTATCAAGAAAAGTTGGTAAACATGGCTAAAGTTATTGGTGAAATCGGAACAGAAATAACACCAGACGGAGTTGCAATTTTAGGAGTTTCAGAGGTTGAAAATAAAAGTGTTTTAGAAGATTTAGTAAAATCAGAAAGCATTAAAAACAGAAACTACCAGGTAGTTCATTATGATTCTCCAGACAGAAGAGGAATTGATGTTGGCCTATTATATAACCCCAAGTATTTTGAAGTTACATCTAGCAAAAGCTTTTCTTTAAGAAATATTGATACAACATTTTACACAAGGGATCAACTACTCGTAAGTGGGTTGTTAAATGGGGAAAAAATTCATGTAATTGTAGCACATTGGCCATCACGTAGAGGTGGTGAAAAAAGAAGTAAACCAAGAAGGGCCTCTGCGGCAAAATTAGGTAGAATGATTGTTGATTCTTTACAAAAGAATGACCCTAAAACAAAAGTATTTTATATGGGAGATTTAAATGATGACCCTGTAGATGAAAGTGTAAAAAAACATTTACGAGGAAACGGAAAAGAGGAAAAACTAGGAAAAGGAGATCTGTTTAATCCCTGGGAAAGTTATTATAAAAAAGGGATAGGGACTTTGGCTTATCGCGATGCATGGAATTTGTTTGATCAAATCATGGTGTCTAAACCTCTTTTAGGAAAAGACTACTCCTCTTTTAAACTTTATAAATCAAAGGTGTTTAATAAGCCTTATTTAAAAAGTACTGAAGGCCGATACAAAGGGTACCCTTATAGAACTTATTCTTTTGGAACTTATGTGGGCGGCTATAGTGACCACTTTCCGGTTTATATGTTTTTAATTAAAGAACTTGACAACCCCTTGAAATAATTATTGATGATGAGAATAGTTTTGTTTATTATATTACTGAGTTTGGCGCTTGGAGCTAACTCCCAAGACACTTTAACTGTTATGACTTATAACGTGTTAAATTATCCGTCATCTAACACTTCAAAAGCAGACACACTAAAACCGATTATCAAACATGTTCAGCCCGATATTTTTTTAATAAATGAGCTGGAATCTTCTGCTGGTGCAACAACAATTTTAACGGACGCATTAAATGTTGATGGTGTTACAAATTATTTACGAGCAACATTTTTTTCGGGACCAGACACGAACAACATGTTGTATTTTAACTCTGACAAACTTGTTTTGTATAGTCAAAAAGAAATACCAACAGCCTTAAGAAACATTAGTGAGTACGTGTTGTATTATAAAGCACCAAACATGACAGCCAGCTCTGATACTGTTTTTATTTTTTGCTATTCTGCACACTTAAAAGCCAGTTCTGGAGTTACTAATGAGCAAAAAAGAAACCAGGAAGCAGGTGTTTTTAAAAATTATTTAGATTCACGAGCTGATCTCGAAAATGTGATTTTAGGAGGTGATTTTAATTTATATACAAGCGCAGAACCTGCCTACAATACAATTTTAAATGGAGGAAATGTTCCTTTGTTAGACCCTATTTCTTCTCCTGGAAGTTGGAATAATAATTCTTCTTTTGCAAGTATTCATACGCAAAGTACTCGTTCTTCGAGCATTGGGGATGGTGGTGCTTCTGGGGGGATGGATGACCGTTTTGACTTTATATTTTTTAATGATCAATTACAAACTGGGACTCAAGGGCTAACTTATGTGCCGGGTTCTTATACCGCTGTTGGTAACGATGGTAATCATTTTAACCAATCAATTAATTCAGGAACAAACAATGCTGCACCAAGCAATGTAATTGATGCGCTTTATTACATGTCAGATCATTTGCCTGTAGTTTTAAAAGTAAGTATTCCTGTTAATGTTGGTTCGGAAGAGTTGGAGGTGAAAAACAACTGGAAAGGGTTTTTCTCGAAAAACCAGTTTAATTTCTCCTCAAACAAAAGAGAAGAAGAATTAACTGTTTTGGTTTATGATGTATTGGGTAAAATTCTTCAGACAAAGAAAGTAAATAAGACTAAAACCGTTAATTTAAAACTACAACCCTTAAACCAAGGAGTTTATTTTGTAAAAGTAGTTTCTGAAACCAAACAGGAAACATTTAAGGTTTTTAAGCGATAGAAATTATTATTTTATAATGAGCCTAACTTTTTTATAACTATTTATTACTTTCACACGTCCTAATTAGGCGCACAACATAAAAATAACCCTTAGGTTGAATATTTATTCTAAAAAACAACAATGGAAACTGCTTTTGGCAGGAGCTGCAGTAATTATAATTATTGCCTCTTTGTGGTACACCAATGTTGTGGTTCAAAAAATTTCTTCAGAAGAACGAAACAAGGTTCAATTGTGGGCAGAGGCCATACAAAATAAAGCAACTTTGGTGAATTATACCGGAGAGCTTTTTAGCAAACTATCTAATGAAGAGCGGAATAAAATTGAGCTTTGGGCAGAAGCGAATAAGCGTTTGGCTACTTCTGACAACCATACAGATTTAACGTTTTATTTAAACATAATTGGCAGAAATACTACCATACCCGTTTTGGTTGTAGATGAAAATGAAAAGATAAATACATACAGAAATTTTGATATTGAAGAGGGTGTCGATACTGCTCAGTTTTTAAAAGATGAATTGGACAAAATGCGTCAGAGTCAAAATAAGCCAATAGATCTATCGTATAAGGTTGGGAGGCATACTGTTGTTCAAAAATTATACTATAAAGATTCAAAAATATTTTCGGAACTTAAAATTGTTTTAGATGATTTAATAAAATCGTTTATTTCAGAAATTGTTATCAATTCAGCCTCTGTTCCAGTAATTTACACAGACAGTTCTCAAACAGAAATAAAAGAGTATGGAAATCTAAAAGGGGGAGATTCTAATGTTGGTCAAGATTTTTTATTGGCAACAATTGAAGAGATGAGAGTTGAAAATGAGCCAATCACCATCACAATAAACAACAATACGGTTAATTATATTTTTTATTCAGATTCAGAATTATTACAACAATTAAAGTACTACCCATACTTTCAGATTTTGATAATTGCATTGTTTTTGTTGATTTCTTACTACTTGTTTAGCACCTCTCGTAAAGTTGAACAAAACCAGGTTTGGGTTGGTATGGCTAAAGAAACAGCACACCAATTAGGAACGCCACTGTCATCTTTAATGGCTTGGGTGGAGTATTTAAAATTAAAAGATGTTGATGAGAATACCATTAACGAACTGTCAAAAGATATTACTCGTTTAGAAACAATTACCGAGCGTTTTTCTAAAATAGGATCGATACCAAAATTAGAAACAGAAAACCTAAATAAAGTAATAAACGACTCTTTAAGTTATTTAAAAGTTAGGATTTCTAAAAAAATAAACATCACATTTACCACTCAAAACAATGCGCAAATTGAAGCAAAACTAAACCCCTCTTTATTTAGTTGGGTGTTAGAGAACTTGATTAAAAATGCTGTTGATGCGATGAAGGGAGAGGGAAACATTAACATTTGTATTACAGACCAAAGTCAGTTTGTTTATATTGATATTTCTGATACTGGAACAGGAATACCTAGGGCACAACATAAAACTGTTTTTGAGCCTGGGTTTACTACAAAACAAAGAGGTTGGGGGTTAGGGTTGTCATTGGTAAAACGAATAGTAGAAAACTATCATGAGGGAAAAATATTCGTAAAACAATCGGATGCTACTGGTACAACCTTTAGAATTGTTTTGAATAAATAAGCGTGGCCGGAATATACATCCATATTCCATTTTGTAAGCAAAGTTGTAGTTATTGTGACTTTCATTTTTCAACATCTTTAAAAAATAAAACGGACTTAGTTAGCGGAATTGTTACAGAAATAGCAAACAGAAAAGAGCAGCTTACTAATAAAATAAATACCATTTATTTTGGAGGAGGAACACCAAGCTTATTGACTGGTGATGATTTGAAACGAATTGTTGAATCGATTTATAAGAACTATATTGTTGCCTCCAATATTGAGTTTACACTAGAGTGCAATCCTGATGATTTAACACAAAAAAAGTTACAAGAGTTGGAGGGTTCTGGGGTTAACAGGTTAAGTATAGGTGTTCAATCGTTTAACAATAACGAACTGGAATTTTTTAATAGAGCACACAATTCCAACGAGGCTGAAGCAAGCATAAAAAGAAGTCAGGATGTTGGGTTTGAAAACATCACCATCGATTTAATTTATGGGTCACCAATATCAACCGATAATATTTGGTTAGATAACCTGCAAAAAATAGCAACATTTAATGTTCCTCACCTTTCTGCTTACGGGCTAACGGTTGAACCAAAAACAAAGCTTGCACACCAAATAGAGTTGGGTCAATTACCAAAATTAAATGATGAAAAAATGATTCGTCAGTTTAAAATGTTAATTGAAAAAACAACAACTTTCGGAATGACACAATATGAGGTGTCTAACTTTGGGAAAGAAGGTTTTTATTCACAACACAACAGTAACTATTGGAAAGGAGAACAGTATTTGGGAATAGGACCTTCAGCTCATTCTTACATAGCTGAAAAGAGAGTCTGGAATGTTGCGAACAACATCAAATACATTAAAGCTTTAAATAATAATGAGTGTTATTTTGAAGAAGAAGATATTGATGAAAAAACAGCTTTTAATGAATATGTTTTAACACGGTTAAGAACAATTTGGGGGGTTGATTTAGATTATATTCAAACCAATTTTAATAAGAAACTAAACGCTCATTTTCAAAAAGAAATAAAACATTACCTGAATTCTTCTTATCTTCAAACCGATAATAATAAGATAACATTAACACAGGAAGGAATTTTTATTGCTGATAAAATTACTTCAGATTTATTTTATATATAGATGAAAGTACGGTTTAAAATAATGGGACTTAATATTTTGCTAACCATTATATACGCTGTATTTCTCATTTTGTTTTTAGTAAATAGTAAAATTTTTGAACAAGGAATAGGCGAGTTTTTTATCATTCTTTCTAAAGGAATAATACTTCTTCTTTGCTACAATTGGATTCATGTTATTTGGGTTGGGTTCATAATGTTTGGACTTATAAAAAAGAAAAAAGAATTTATATGGGGAGGCGTTATGTCAATAGGGCTTTCCGTTTTTATGTTTTTGCTACTTATACTTTACTATCAAATCTAAAAAATGAAAACAACAATAAATCACAACAACAAAACATATGAAATAGACTTGTCACAACCTCTTGATATTTCTATGGGCTTAAGGGCAGACAAAACAAACCCAACAGCTTGGTACGTTAATGAGCCAAGATTTGAACCCGTTATGGAAAATGGATTTGTTGGAGATGTAAACCTAGGTGGTGCGGTTAACTTTCGTAACATCTATTTTAATCCACATGGACATGGAACACACACAGAGTGTGTTGGGCATATTAGTAAAGAGCCTTATACGATTAACAAATGCCTAAAGCAGTTCTTTTTTTTAGGAAACCTTGTAAGTATTACTCCTGAACAAAAAGGAGAAGATTATATTATTACTTTGCCTCAAATTAAAAATGTTTTTAATAACAATAATGCAAAAGCTATTATTATTAGAACACTTCCAAACTCAAAAGAAAAACTATCAAAACAATACTCTAGTACAAATCCAACTTTTGTAGAAGATAAAGCAATTCAATATTTAATTGACAACAGCATAGAACACTTGTTAATAGACACTCCGTCTGTTGATAAAGAAGAAGATGGTGGGGAGCTAATTTCTCATCATACATTTTGGGAATACCCTAATAATACACAAGCCCAAAGAACGATTACTGAATTAATATTTGTTCCCGATTCTATAGCAGATGGAACTTACTTTTTAAATATTCAGATTGCAAGTTTTGAGAATGATGCTTCGCCTAGCAAACCAATATTGTACCATATTTTGCCTTAAAAATTTAACTTACAGCTTGGTTTTGCCAATTTTAATTTCGTTATTTTTGATTTATTAACAGAATATTTTAAAAAAGGTAAAATGAAGTTAGACGAATTAGATTTAAGTATATTAAAAAGACTGCAGGAAAACGGTAAAATTACCAACCTTCAACTTTCTAAAGATATTGGATTATCTCCAGCACCAACATTAGAGCGAGTAAAAAAATTAGAGTCTAATGGTTTTATTCAAAGTTATCATGCGTTAGTAGATGAGTCTAAATTAGAGTTAGGAATTTCTGCTTTTATGCAGATATCTTTAATCAGACAAAGAGACAATGCAATCACTAATTTTATTGATCAGATTAATGAAATTGATGAAGTTTTAGAGTGCTATAATGTTACTGGGCAAGCAGATTACTTATTAAAAATAATGGTTAAAGACATTATTGCTTTTGATGTTTTAGTTAAAGAGAAATTAACACCAATACCAGAAATAAGAAATATGCACTCAATGATTGTTATTTCTAAAGATAAATACTCTAAAGTGCTGCCGTACAAGTATAAAAAATGAATATTGAACAATATAGAGACTTTTGCATTTCAAAAAAAGGAGTAACAGAAAGCTTTCCTTTTGATGAAAAAACATTAGTTTTTAAGGTGATGAATAAAATGTTTGCTCTCACTGGAATTGAAAAATTTGATTTTATAAACTTAAAATGTGATCCAGAAATAGCGGTTGAATTAAGAGAAGAGTATGAAGGAATAACTGGGGCTTATCATATGAGTAAAAGACACTGGAACAGTGTTTCTTTACTCGGAGGTATTTCTGATAAGTTGATTTTTGAACTAATAGATGACTCTTACAGTTTGGTGGTTAAATCATTAACAAAAAAAGTACAAAAAGAGCTCGAAGAATTATAAAATGAAAAAACTGTTAGGATATTTTTTACAAGGACTTTTGTACTTGGTGCCAATTAGTGTTACCATTTATATTGTTGTTGAGTCTATTAGGTTTGTTGATGGTATAGTTCCTGTAGAAATTCCTGGATTAGGCTTATTAACCATATTGTTAACGGTTACCATTGTTGGTTTTATAGGTAGAACATTATTAACGCGTCAAATCTTAAATTTTGATAAAATTTTAGACCGTGTTCCATTAATAAAAATCATATATACTTCGGTTAAAGATTTACTGTCTGCTTTTGTTGGAAAGAAAAAGAGGTTTACCGAGCCTGTTTTGGTAAAAATGGAAGGAGATGTTGAGCGGTTCGGGTTTATTACCCAAAAAGATTTAACACACTTTGGTGTTTCTGCTGATAAAATAGGTGTTTATATTCCTTTTTCTTATGCTGTTACTGGTAATTTAATTGTGGTACCTAAAAAAAATGTTACACCTGTTGATGGTTCTTCAGCAGACATTATGAAATTTATTATTTCGGGAGGAGTTACCGAAATTGAAGAAGAGCTAGAAGATAAATAGTTTATTCGTTTGCAAAAATGGTAGCGACAAACAAACCGTTTTCTGTGCCTTTGTGGTCTAATTCTATTGAAATAGATTTGTCTGCGTTTTTCCATCTATTTAAACGGTTATCATCTACCTCTTTTTTGTAGGCTGCCGTTTCCATTTCTTTTTGAATGCCACTTAAAACATCTAAAGCATCTTTTTCAAATTCAAAATAACCATCAATACCTATTTCATAACAACCTTTTTCATCAAACAAATAAGAAACAACATAAGTGTCATTTTCACCAATATCATAAATAAATTTTAAAAAACTTATATCTTCTTTGATGAGTTTTCCTTTCTCTTCTGTCCTAATTTCATTAAAGGTTTTGTTGAGGTCTAGAATACGCGAAACAAAGGTTTTATTTTTTTTAAATTGCTCGTAATACGATTTTTTTTCGGTGCAAGAAACACAGGACATTAAAAGGATTATAACGGCAAAAGAAAGTAGCTTTTTCATTAACCAAATATACATTTTTTAGAAATGTGATATTGAAGGAGTTTTTTGATTTTCACATTGTTTTTTGATTTACATTTGACCCCAATGTTATCGAAGTATAAATATCATATTTGGCTACACATAACGGTCTTAATTTTTGGGTTGACTGGTGTGCTAGGAAAACTAATTACAATAGATTCTTATTTATTGGTTTGGTACCGAGTCGGAATAGCACTTGTAAGTGTGTTAGCATATTTTTTATTTACTAAATTTTCGTTAAGAATTAACAGAAAAGAGCTGGTTAAAATATTGTTGGTAGGGGTAATTATAGCTGTACATTGGGTTACTTTTTTTGAAGCAATAAAACAATCAAACGTTTCTATTGCACTGGTTTGTTTTTCGAGTAGCACTTTTTTTACAGCATTATTAGAGCCTTTATATTTTAAAAGAAAAATAAAGCCCTACGAGTTAATCTTTGGGTTGTTAATCATTACAGGGTTATACTTTATTTTTAGTTTCGAATTCAAGTATTTAATAGGAATGATTTTGGCTGTTGTTTCAGCAGCGTTAGCTTCTTGGTTTACGGTTTTAAATGGTGTTTTAATAAAGAAGACGAATGCTAAGTTAATTTCGTTTTACGAACTATTGGGAGCTTTTATTATAGTCTCTGTTTATTTACTAATAACTAATGGAGCTGATTTTTCTCAACTTTCTGTTCCTTTTGAAGATATAAAGTGGCTGGTTATTTTAGGAACACTTTGTACCGCTTTTGCTTTTATTGTGTCTGTTGAGGTGATGAAAAAAATTGCACCTTATACCGTTACAATATCAATTAATTTAGAGCCAATCTATTCTATAATACTAGCACTAATTATTTGGCCAGAAAGCGAAACCATGTCTTTTGGTTTTTATATGGGAACAATAATCGTTATTGCTACAATTTTTTTGAATGCGGTTTTAAAAAAGCGAAGCTCTTAATATTAAGAACTATAAGCTTCTCTAATAATTACTTTTTGTAATTCTCTTTTGAGAATTAAATCAGTAATCACTTCATCTGTGTCAGAATGATGGTTTTCTTTCAATTTTTTATTGAGAAACTCCTCATCTAAATCGATGCGGTATAGCATAGCCATTAACTTAGGGTAATCATCATTTAATAACTCGTCTATTAGAGGAAGTATTTGAACATATAATTCTTGATATGGGCTTTCGCTTTCTCCTGTAAACGTAATCTCAAAATTAAACCAATTAAAATCTTTTTTAATTTGCTCAACTACCTTTTCTAATAAATCGATTCTATTATAATAAGGTGATAATTCTGAGAGAGAAGGAAGCTTCATAGACTCTAACTTTCTCTGTTCATCAAACCTTTAGCGAATCTTTCAAAAACCAATTTCTTTTCTGCTGGCGCGTCAATACTATCTAAGTGAGAAATGGCTGTATTGTAGAATAGGTTCATTTCATCCAAGGCTAATTTTTTAATGTTTAAGGTATTAAAAATTGCGGTAACTCTTTCTACTTTTGAGGCATCATCCAAAACCTTTGAGGTTAGACAGAAATCTAAATCTTTGGCTGTTTTTCCTGTTGCCAACTCTTGTGCTTTTAGTAATAAATAGGTTTTTTTATTAACGATTACATCTCCACCAATACGTTTTCCAACCTTTTCTGTATTACCGTATAAATCTAAAATGTCATCCATTAATTGAAATGCAATTCCTAAATTTTTACCAAATTCATAAATATGATGTGCATTGTCTGACGATGCATGAGAAATAACAGCACCTATTTTTAAGCTGGCAGCTAATAAAACAGCAGTCTTTAATTCTATCATTTTTAAGTAATCATCAATCGAAACAGCAGATGATTCTTCAAAATCCATATCTAATTGTTGCCCCTCACAAACCTGTATTGCTGTTGTATTGAATATACTTAATGTGCGGTGTAAGTTGGGATGATTTTTTTTACTTAATAATTGAATGGCTTGCATTAACATTACATCTCCAGAAAGAATAGCAACATTAGTATTCCATTTTTTATAAACAGAAGGGTGGCCTCTCCTTAAAGGGGCTTCATCCATTATGTCATCATGAAGTAGTGTGAAGTTGTGAAAGACCTCAATTGCTAAAGCAGAATTAAGTGCAGCTTCATCTTTTCCTCCAAATAAGTTGTTGGACAACATTAATAATGCCGGTCTAATTCTTTTGCCACCTATATTAAGAGTGTAGGTTATTGGTTCGTATAGATTTGCGGGAGACTTTTTATTCTCTCTTTCTTTAAGAGCTTTATCTATAAGATTAATGTAAAAAGAAATAGTGTTTGACATTGTTTTTATGCGATAAAGGTAGTGTTTTCTAAAACTTTTTTAAGACCATCCTCTAAAGAATAAATTTCTTGATCAACCAAGCTTTTCATTATTGTAATATCTGGGTTTCTTCTTGTCATATCACCATCTTCTAATGCTGGCAAATGAACTATTTGAGATTTGGAACCTGTTAGTTTAATAATTGTTTTTGCAAGCTCTAAAACAGGGGTTTCTATGTTGTTGCCAATGTTAATTGTTTGGTTTTTTCCAGTATCATTAAAGGCTGCATAAACAGTTGCGTTAATATTGTTTTCTATATAGCAGAATGTTCTGGTTTGTGAACCATCTCCGTAAATGGTAATATTTTTATTGTTTAACGCAGCATTAATAAATTTAGAAATCACAAAATCTTTTGATTGTTTAGGACCATAGGTATTAAAAAATCTAAAAATGGTAAAGTCTAATCCGTGAGCTTGTTGGTATGATTTTAAATATGCTTCTCCTATATTTTTTACTATAGCATAAGGAAGTTGAGCGTTTAAAGGTGTTGTTTTTTCATTTTGTGGGTAATCGACAGGCTCTCCATAAACTTCTGAAGAAGACGAAAAAATAATACGCTTTACTTTTGAGTTTTTAGAAAGCTCTAAAATATTTTTAAAACCTTCTATGTCTGCAAGCACCATTAGAGGGTTGTCAAGTGTTCTTTTAACACCAACTAAGGCAGCGTAATGAAAAACATAGTCAAAAGAGTAAGTTTCAAAAATATTTGAAATAGCTTCATTGATATTCACATCACATTTTACAAACTCAAGGTTGTTGTTTGGAGCTTCTGGTAATTTTTCTATTGATCCAGTTAGCAAGTTGTCGGCAACTACAACAAAATTGTTAGGGTTTTCGATTAACCTTTCAACTAAAGCGCTACCAACATTTCCGGCACCGCCTGTAACTAAGATGTTTGTTTTGTTTTCCATTAACTTAATTTCTGATTTAACTTAAGAGACGAAATAATTTAAGTATTCGTTGTTTCTTATAACATTCTATTTTATTCTTCTGCAATTTGAATTAAGTAGTTTCCATATCCACTTTTTACCAAAGGTTTAGCTAAGTTTAGCAATTCCTCTTTCGAAATAAATCCTTTTTTGTAAGCGATTTCTTCTAAGCATCCAATTTTTAAACCTTGACGTTCTTCTATTACTTGAACATACTGAGAAGCTTGCATTAACGATTCGTGTGTGCCTGTGTCTAACCAAGCAGTTCCTCTATCTAAAACACCAACTTTTAAGTTTCCTTGTTTTAAATAAACACTATTAATGTCTGTAATTTCATATTCCCCTCTAGGGCTAGGCTCTAAACTTTTGGCTATTTCAATAACATTGTTGTCATAAAAATATAAACCAGGAACCGCATAGTTTGATTTTGGTTTTTCTGGCTTCTCTTCAATAGATATTGCTTTTTGATTATCATCAAATTCAACAACACCGTATCTTTCAGGATCAGAAACATGGTAGGCAAAAACAACAGCACCAACAGAATTGGTATTCTCCATTAATAAACCATCTAATCCTGTCCCATAAAAAATGTTATCTCCTAAAATAAGAGCAACACTATCATCACCAATAAAATCTTCACCTATTACAAAAGCTTGGGCTAAACCATTAGGAACTTCTTGAATAGCATAAGTAAATTCACAACCGAATTGTTTTCCATCACCTAAAAGTTTTTGAAAACTTGAACTATCTTCAGGTGTTGTAATAATTAATATTTCTTTTATCCCTGCACTCATTAAAATTGAGATAGGGTAGTAAATCATTGGTTTATCGTAAACAGGCATTAATTGCTTACTAACAGCTAATGTTAATGGGTGCAACCTTGTTCCCGATCCTCCAGCTAATACAATTCCTTTCATGGTTTTTTTCTTAATCTAAAAATAGAATCATTCTATTTCTTTGTGTTTAATAGGTCTAACTTCTAGTTCGTCCAAATCAATATCTTCTTCTTCATCCATTATTTCAATTAATGGTTCTTTTTTAAAGGCTTTGGTTGTTAGCGATTTGTCTAATGACAAAAGTAGAGATGGCAACAATATTAAGTCAGACATCATTGCAAATAAAAGCGTTATAGAAACTAAAATTCCTAAAGCAATTGTTCCTCCAAAACTAGAAACTGTAAAAACTCCAAACCCGAAAAATAAAATAATAGAAGTGTAAATCATACTTACCCCCGTTTCTTGAAGGGCTAGATAAACAGCTTCTTTAATGTTCCATTTGTGATGTTTTAGTTCTTGCCTATATTTTGCTAAGAAGTGTATGGTATCATCTACTGAAATACCAAAAGCAATACTAAAAATTAAAATAGTAGAAGGTTTTATAGGGATGCCAAAGAACCCCATTAAGCCAGCAGTAGTTAATAAAGGGAGTAGGTTGGGCATTAATGAAACCAATACCATTCTAACAGATGAAAATAAAATAGACATTAATGAGGCAATTAAAATAATAGCCAAAATTAAACTGGTTAATAAGTTTTCAACCAAATAGTTGGTTCCTTTTAAAAACACAACACTTGTGCCAGTTAAGCTTACATTATAATCTTGAGGGGGAAATATTTCATCTATTTTTGGACGAATATCAGCAAGTAAAACATCCATTTCTTTGGTTCCAATATCTGCCATCTGAAAACTAACCCTTGTAATTTGATTGGTGCTATCTATAAATGAAGAAAACTTAGATTTTCGAGAGTCGTTTTTAGCATATTTTTGCAGTTTTTTTAATTCTGTTGCAGGTGGCAGAATGTAAAATTTAGGCTTACCTTTTTTATAAGCTTGATAGCTAAACTTAATTACTTCGGTAATAGAAAGAGGTTTGGAGAACTCTTTATATTCTGCTAAGCTTTTTTGTAGTTTCTGTATTTTATATAAAACCTTACCATTATCTGCAAAAACACCATTTTCTTTTTTTGTGTCAATAACAATTTCGAATGGCATTACCCCGTTAAAACCTTTTTCAAAAAATTTAAGATCTTGAACAATAGGGTCGTTTTTTGGCAAATCATCAATAATGTTTCCTGTAGTTGTAATTTGAGAAACACCATAAAGACTTAATAAGACAACAACAACGGTTACGGCATAAACTTTTTTTCTATGAAACTTTACAATGTGCTCCAAGAAACCGACAATTTTAACCATTTTTTTATTTTCCAAATGTTTGGTGTGTCGCTCTTTTGGGGGGGCTAAAAAGCTAAAAACAATAGGAATAATAAGTATTGAAAGAATAAACACCATAAAAATATCAATAGCAGCTAATACTCCAAACTCTATTAATATTTCACTTTTTGTAAAAATAAATGTAGCAAAACCTAAAGAGGTTGTTGTATTGGTTAGAAATATTGCGTTCCCAATTTTTTGAATAACCCTATTCAACGCTTTTACCTGGTTTCCATGGTTTTTAAATTCGGAATGGTATTTATTTAACAAGAAAATACAATTCGGAATACCTATAACTATAATTAATGGTGGAATTAAACCTGTAAGAATAGTTACTTTATACCCAAAAAGAGATTGAATACCCACTGACCAAACAACCCCAATAATTACTACCAACATAGAGTAAATCATTGCCTTAAATGATCTAAAAAATAAATACAGAATTAAAGAGGTAATAAAAACTGAAAGGGCTAAGAAAATTAGAATTTCATCTTTTACTTTAGTTGTTGAATTAGCTCTAATATATGGAAGTCCAGATTTATGAACCTTTATTCCTGTGTTTTCATGAAAAGCTAAAACTTCAGCATCAATCTTTTCAAAAAGTTCGTTTCGGTACTTAGAGTTTAAAACTCTTGACTCTAATGTAATTGCAATTAATGTAGTTGCTGATGAGTCTGTATATAAATAACCATTGTAAAAAGGTTGGCTATAAAGTACATTTTTTAAGCTATCTAACTCTTTTTGGGTGGATGGCTTATGTTTAACTATTTGTTCAAAGTCAAACCGTTTTTCTTTTTTATTCTTTTTAAGAGAAAAAAGGTTGGCAACAGAAAGCGCTTCTGTTACACCATTAACAACAGTGTCTTTTTTGTTAATTTTAAAATCAACGGTAATTTTTTTAATCTTGTGAGTAAGATCATACCAAGCATTGTAGTTTTTGAGTTTAAAAAGGTCTTCATTATTTATTCCAACAACAACAATGCTCCCGTCTTTTCCAAAGGTAGATCTAAACTCTTGGTATTCAATGTGTGTTTTGTCTGATTTTGGAAGCATTTGAGCGAGCTGGTAACTCATGCTTACAAACTGAACACGATAAGCCATAAAGGCAGTAATAATTCCTAAAACAATAAGAATTACTAAACGGTTTCGTAGTATTAGTCTTGAGAATTTAACCCACATATAAATAGTTCCAATTACGGATAACAGCGCACAAATATCGTATTAATCCTAGAGGATGAAAAGAGAAATAAACTATTCTTCTAATTTCTTTGATGAAGCCTTATCTATACTAACATAAGTTAGGTAGCGAAGGTTCATAGGGTTTGGTTTATAGTTTTTTATTGACGATTGAATTAGTTGATAGTTTTCATGATACCAAAGTGGAATTACAGGCACTTCTGTTGCAATAATTTGATCGGCCTCTAAACAAAGTTCGTATCTCTTTTTTAAATCTAAGGTAATTGAGGCTTGTTCGTAAAGCTGGTCAAACCGTTTGTTTTTGTAACGAGATTCATTTGGAAATGCACTTTCTGTATTGGACTGGGGAACATCTGCACCATAACATATTGATAAAAAAGAAACAGGGTCAGGGTATTCGCCTAACCAACCACCTAAACTCATGTTTGTTTGTGAAGAGTCGTTAAGGGTCATAATTTCTTTTTGAAAAAGAGAAGATATCTCTACGTTTATATTGAGGTTGGCTAACAGTTGTTTTTGAATTTCTAAAGCAACACGCACGCTAGTATTTCCTTTTCCAACTGAAAATTTAATTGTAGGAAACCCTTTTCCTTGAGAGTATCCAGCTTCTGATAGTAATTTTTTTGCTTTTACAATATTGTGTTCTTGACCAATAACAGAAGAAAAGTCGTATTCTTTTATTGCTGGAGGAACTATACCGTGATTTCCTTCTCCAAAAGCTTCACCCTTTAAAACGTTTGTTACAATCTTTGTTTTGTTAATTGCTAAACTAATTGCCTGTCTAATTTTAATATTATTGAAAGGTTGCACTGCAGTATTTAAGCTTAAGTAAGAGGTGAGTATTTTGGGGTATCTTCCTAATACATATTTTGTTGGCTTGTTTTGAAAATCAGAGATTTGATCCTCGACAATTTCTTTAACAGATTCAGGGGGAATGCCAACGATAACATCTAGCTTACCCTCTTTAAAAAGAGTTAATTCATCTTGCCCATCTTGAATGTAGTTAAATGCTACGGATTCTAAATAAGGAAGTTTGTTGCCTTTATTGTCGGACATGTGATAATTTTTATTTTTGAGCAGTGTAACAGCAAGCTTTGTATCATTTTTTTTGTTATAAATAAACGGGCCTGTTCCAGCAACTGCATTTTTTTCAATTGCATTTTTGTTTACAATTGCTGCGCTTGTTATCGCCATAAGGTTAATAAAACTAGAGGAAGGTTTTGTTAAAGTAAAAGAAACAGTATAATCATCAATAGCTTTAATTCCAGAGATGTTTCCTCCAGAAATTTTGAATTGTTCAGCCCCTTCAATAGTGTTTCTAAATAAACTATAAGCATAGTTACCCTCTGTCTCTGAAAAAACCCGTTCAAAAGAGTAAATAACATCAGAAGCGTTAAACTCTTTTCCTTTACCGTTCTCAAAACAACTATTGTCATGAAAATAGACACCTTTTTTTAAGTTAAAAGTGTAAACAAGATTATTGTCACTCACTGACCATGACTCTGCTAAAAGAGGCTCTAATGATAAATCTGTTTCATTAAACCTTAGGAGAGGTTCATAAACTTGACTTAAGACATGAAATGAAGTAACGTCAGTAATTTTTATAGGGTCTAAGGTTTGATATTTTTCATTAATTGCAAAATCTAAACAAGAGTTTTCAGTTTCTTTGTCATTATTTGAGGGGTCTTTTAGTGTTGTTTCATTATCATTTCCTCCACAAGAAGAGAGTAAAAAAATTAATACAGTAAAAGCGCTTAAAGCTATTTTTTTCATGTTTTTTATCCTTTGATTTTCCAAATATACTAAATCAAGTATTTCTTTAAGTAAAAAGAAAGACCTAAGTGCTTCAAATCAATAGACCCTTAAGAATGCTGTTTAGAGGTAAATCGGTTGGAAATAATCATTTAAGTTACTTATATTTGCAAACTGTATTTTTTATATCTTAATTAAAGCATGGAAAAAAAACATACATTTCAAATTCCTGTAATGGGAATTGGGTTTACGATTGACACACCTTTTAAGGTTGCACCTTTTGGTATTTCTTCAGTATTGTCATTGGGAGATGATTTGTTGGCAGATAGAATGAGAAAGTTTTATTGCAATAAGATGGACATACCATATATAGAAGTTGCTAAAGATGATCTTGATAAAAGAGCTAGGAGAATCACACTTTATTTAAATGTGATGAATCGAATGGTGAAAAATAAATTTCAAGAATTAAAGAATGCCTCTTTTGATAAAGGAAGCGAATTGACGAAGTATTTTGAAATGCTTCCTGATGTGTGTGACCTTAAGAAAGAGTATAAAAGAATGACTGAAGAGACAGACTCTTTAGTTGTAGAAAAAAAACAACAGTGGTTAAGGGACAATATGGAGCCTGGAGCTATTGATGTAAACATTATGACAAAATTAGATAAGGCTAATTTTACGAAAACAGGAGAGCAGTTGCCACAAGAAATGAATGATGCTCATGCAGCATTAAGAGGTTTCGCAAAAAGTGATTTAACTTCTGGGGTTGTATTGTCTGCGGGGTTAAGCCCAAGACTATATAGTTATGTTGCAAATTTTGATGAGTTTTTTCCGGATGAAAACGAGCAACTAAACAAAACAATTATTTTAAAAGTTAGTGATTACCGTTCAGCTTTGGTTCAAGGAAAATTTTTGGCTAAAAAAGGAATTTGGGTTACTGAATATAGAGTTGAGTCAGGTTTAAATTGTGGGGGGCATGCTTTTGCTACTGATGGTTACTTAATGGGGCCAATCTTAGAAGAGTTTAAACAAAAGAAGAATGAATTAATAGAGCAAGTTCATGCTATATTAAATGATGCATTAGAAGGGTTGGAAAGGAAAAGACTTACTAAACCTTTAAAAATGTTGGTAACAGCTCAAGGAGGAGTTGGAACAGCTAACGAACATAATTTACTATTAGAGAATTATGATGTTGATTTAGTTGGATGGGGGACACCATTTTTATTGGTTCCTGAAGCTGTGAACGTTGATGAAAATTCTTTTAAAATTCTTTCTGACGCAGGAACAAATGAACTTTATTTGAGTGATATTTCTCCAATAGGAGTTCCTTTTAATTCAGTTAAAGGAAACACAAAAGATGTTGAAAAAGATGAGAAAATTGCTGCTGGAAAACCAGGCAGTACTTGTCCTAGCCAGTTCTTAAAAATTTACAATACAGAATTTACTGAGAGACCAATTTGTTTGGCATCCCGTCAATATCAAAAATTGAAAATTGCTGAGTTAGAAGAAAAAAACCTTCCAGAATCAGAACATCAAAAAGCTTACGATAAAATAACAGTAAAGTCTTGTATTTGTGCAGGCTTGGTTATGACAGCGTATTCTGAAAATGACTTGTTAAAAAGATCTGACGGTACAGGTGTTTCTTTATGTCCAGGACCAAACCTTGCATATTTCTCTAAAGAATCAACATTAAAAGAAATGGTTGGTCATATTTACGGGAAAAACAATGTTTTAAATGATACATACAGACCTCATATGTTTATTAAAGAATTGGGAATGTATATTGATTATTTAAATAAAGAAATTATCGAAGAACCTCTTCAGGCATTAAATGGTAAAAGAGTAAAATACTACCAAGGGTTTAAAGCCAATTTAAATTCGGGAATTGAGTATTATGAAAACTTACTGAATGAAATGAAAGATGAATCTGAGGTGATTAAAACAAAATTTAAAGAAGAATTGGCTCAATATAAAGCAATTGTTGAAGAAATAACATTGCCCTCTTTAGAACAAGCATAAAAAAATAAAATTTAAATCCCCAAACTTTATATAGGTTTGGGGATTTTTTTGTTTTAAAAGGAAACAAAAAATACGAAAAACGTTTCCAAGTTAAAAACGTTTCCTATGTTTGCATCATGAAAGAAGAAAATAAATCATGTGAACTTATTGGCTCTTGTTTAGATCTCTTTATGAGGTTTGGGATAAAAAGCCTTACCATGGCTGATATTTCTAAAAAACTAGGAATATCCAAAAAGACACTTTACCAGTTTGTATCAGATAAGAAGGAGTTAGTTTTTAAAGGAATGACACTTTGCTTAGAAGAAGAAAAAGAAGTTTTAGCAAAAGTTTCTTTAAACTGTGAAAACGCTATTGATGAATTGATTGGTTTTACACGGTTTGTAAATTCCAGGTTAGGAGATTTACACCCTTCAGTTATATATGACATACAAAAGTACCACCCTGACAGTTGGGCTATAATGCAAGATCATAAACAAAATTTTGTAAGAAACTCTATTTTAGAAAACACCAAACGAGGTATTAAAGAGGGAGTTTATCGTGAAAATTTAAATCCAGAAATAGTAACTTCTTTATATATGCTGATGATGGACGGCTTTTTTGAAGCTGAACAAACTTTTGGGAAAGATGTTAAACTCGAGGACTTACACCTTGAAATGATTCGTTATCATGTTAGAGGTGTTGCCAACGATGCAGGTATCACTCTTTTAAAAGAGACATTGAATAAAAAAGAAAACAATCACTTAAAATTAGATTAAGAAAGATGAAAAAGAAATTATTAATCGCATTATTTTTTGTTTCTACCCTAGCGGTTGCTCAGGAAAAAGAAGAAGTAAACACGAGCTTTAATTTAAAAGAAGCTCAAGATTTTGCTGTAGAACATAATTATAAAAATAAAAAAGCAATGTTGGATGTTGACATTGCTAAGAAAAAAGTTTGGGAAACCACAGCAATGGGTTTGCCTCAAGTTAGTGCAAATGCAAAGCTTCAAAAATTTTTAGATATTCCTGTTAGTTTAGCTCCAGCAAGTGCTTTCAATCCAGCTGCACCAGCAGATGAACTAGCAGAGTTACAGTTTGGATTAGATTATAGTAATTCTGTTGGAATTAGTGCTTCTCAATTAATTTTTGATGGTTCATACATTGTTGGATTGCAAGCTGCAAAAACTTACAAAAACCTATCAATATCTAATCAAATTAAAACAGAAATTGAATTAAGAGAAGGGGTAAAACAAGCTTATTTTACAGTATTAGTAGCTGAAGAAAATACAGCTGTCTTAACAAAATCAAAAGAATCGGTTGAAAAAATACTAAAAGAAACTTCTGCTTTATATAAGGAGGGAATGGTTGATGAACAAAGTGTTGATCAATTAACACTTTCTGTAAATGAATTAGCGACAGCAGTTGGAATTGCTGAAGGACAAGTAAGGTTTGCTAGAAAGTTGTTAAAGCTTCAATTAGGAATGGATATCGCAACAAAAATTACGTTAACAGAAAATTTAGATGGTTTTGTGGATGAAGTAAAGGTTAGAATGGCCGAAAAAGATTTTAATGTTGAGAACCATATAGATTACAATTTAGTGGAAACCAATATGCGGTTACAAAAATTGAATTTAAGAAAAGAAAAGTATGCTTTTTTACCTTCAATTAATTTGTTTTTGAGTCATGAGCAACAAAACATGAACACTAAGTTTGATGCTTTTAGTGGTGGGAAATGGTATCCGATGACAGTTGTTGGTGCACAATTGACTTTGCCAATTTTACAAAGTGGTGCTCGTTTATCTAAAATGAGCCAAGCGAGAATAGAATTGGATAAAGCTGAAATTACAGCAAAAGAAGTAGAGCAAAGTTTATTGTATCAAACACAAGTAGCACAATCTAATTACGAAACAAATCATGAAACTTATGTTAACCAAAAAGAGAACATGGCGTTAGCAAAAAAGATTTATGATAAAACAGTATTGAGATATAAAGAAGGCGTTGCTTCAAGTTTAGAATTGTCGCAAACACAAAATCAATACTTAACGGCAGAAGGAAATTATATAAAAGCTTTGTTAGATCTTTTAACATCTAAATCAGAGCTTCAAAAATCATACGGAATAAAATAACTTACATTAAGAAACTCAATATAAAGTCATGAAAAAATCAATAATATTAATAGGTGCAGCAGTTTTACTTTTCGCTTGTGGAGGAGATAAAGAACAAACTGTTGAAGAGGTTATTGCAACAAATAACTTAGAAGAAATAAGAGCAAAAAAAGCAACGGTTGCTGAATTACAAAACACTTATGCAGCACAATTGGAGTTGTTAAATGCAAAAATAGCAACATTAGATACAAATAAGAAAATTGCATTAATTTCTTCATTTACTGCAAAGAAAGAAGTGTTTAAGCATTATTTAGAATTGCAAGGAAATGTGAGCACAAACAATTTGGTTGTTATTATGCCAGAGGCTCCAGGAATCTTACAGTCAGTTTTTGTTAAAGAAGGGCAACAGGTTTCTAAAGGGCAAAAATTGGCTAAGATTGATGATGGAGGAATGGGACCACAATTGGCTCAAATGAAAATTCAAGCAGATCTTGCAAAAACTACTTTTGAAAAACAAGAGCGTTTGTGGAAACAAAAAGTAGGAAGCGAGATTCAATATTTACAAGCAAAAGCGAACCACGAAGCACAAGAAAAGATGGTGAATCAAATGGAAGAGCAAATAGCTAAAACAGTTATTACAGCACCTTTTTCTGGGGTTATTGATGAGGTAATTACAGAGCAAGGAAACATGGTTAGCCCTGGAATGAATCAATTATTTAGAATTGTAAACTTAACAGATATGTTTGTAGAAACAAATGTTCCTGAAAGACATATTACAAGCGTTACCAAAGGAAAATCGGTTGAGGTAGAATTGCCTGTTTTAGGAGAAAAAATTCAGACGAAAGTAGTGCAAGTGGGAAGCTTTATAAACCCTGCAAACAGAACTTTTAAAGTAGAAATTCCTGTTTCTAACGAGAGTAAGTTGATTAAACCAAACTTAACAGCAAAAATTAGAATAAACGATTATACGAACGAAAGCGCATTGTTAATCCCTCAAAGTATTATTTCAGAAAATGCAAATGGAGAGGAGTATTTATATGTGATTGAGAAAAAGGTAAATAACGTTGGAATTGCAAAGAAAATAATTATTGAAACAGGTCAAACTGAAGGGGATTATATTGAAGTGCTGAAAGGGCTTGAAGATGGAGCAGAAATTATTTTAGAAGGAGCGAGAAGCATTAAAGATGGACAAGAAGTAAAAGTTATCACTCAAAAATAGAGGAGACATGACAGAGCAACAGAAAAAAGTAGAAAAGGAATTTGGTTTATCGTCATGGGCGATAAATAATAAAACAACCATTTATGTAGGAATGATAATCTTACTTTTTATGGGAGTTTCAGCATACTTTAGCATGCCTAGAGAAGCTTTTCCAGAAATTAAAGAGACGAAGATTTATGTAAGTTCAATTTATCCCGGAAACACAGCTGAGGACATTGAAAAACTAATTACGGAGCCATTAGAGGGTAAGCTGAAAATGATTAGTAATGTGGTTAAGATTGAATCTACATCACAAGAAGATTACTCAATGATTATGGTTGAGTTTGATGAAAATATTACTGTTGAGCAGGCTAAGCAGAAAGTAAAAGATGAAATTGACACAGAAACATCTACCGAAGATTGGCCAACATTTAATGGCGCTAAAGTAGAGCCAGGTGTAATGGATATTAGTATGTCTGAACAAATGCCAATTATTAATATTAATCTATCAGGAGATTATCCGGTAGAAACGTTAAAAGAATATGGAGAGTATTTAGAAGATGAAATTGAAGACTTACCTGAGATTAAAGAAGTTGATATTAGAGGGGTTCAAGGAAAAGAGGTTGAAATTGCTGTAGATATTTATAAAATGATGGCTTCTAAAGTGAGCTTTACAGATATTAGCAACGCTATTAATGGAGGAAATGTAAATATTTCGGCTGGAAACTTAGTGGCTAGTGGCCAGAGAAGAACCATTAGTATTTTAGGAGAAATAGAAGATCCTTCGGAGTTAGAAAGTTTTGTTGTAAAAGCAGAAAATGGCAATCCAATTTATTTAAAAGATATTGCAACGGTTTCTTTTCAAGAAAAAGAAAAAACAAGTTTTGCTCGTGAGTTTGGAAACATGGCGGTGATGCTTGATGTTAAAAAACGTGCTGGTAAAAATATGGTTGCTGCAATAGAAAAAATTGAAGTGATTTTAGAAAATGCAAAAACTGAAGTTTTCCCTATCGATTTAAAAGTGACAACTGCAAACGATCAATCTTCCAAAACAATTGGACAGGTAGATGATTTGGTAAACAACATCATATTCGGGATTATTCTGGTTGTAGGAGTTTTGATGTTTTTCTTAGGATTTAAGAATGCATTATTTGTGGGGTTTGCTATTCCTATGTCTATGTTAATGTCTTTAACAATATTAGAAATGTTGGGGTATACCATGAACACAATGATTCTTTTTGGATTGATTATGGGGCTTGGAATGTTGGTTGATAATGGAATTGTTGTAGTTGAAAATGTTTATCGTTTGATGGATGAAGAAGGAATGAGTAGGGTGAAAGCGGCTAGACAAGGGATTGCCGAAATTGCTTTTCCTATTATTGTTTCAACAGCAACAACAGTAGCAGCGTTTATTCCTTTAGGGATGTGGCCTGGAGTTATGGGTGAGTTTATGATTTATTTTCCAATAACACTCTCAGTAGTACTAAGTTCTTCATTAGTTGTAGCTATTTTCTTTAACTCGGTATTAGTATCGCAGTTTATGACTACTGAGGATAAAGACATGCCGTTAAAACGTATTGTTTGGATAACTTCTATTGTTGGTGGAATAGGATTATTGATTCTAGTCTCAGGAAGTACATATCGTTCTTTAGGAAGTGTAATGGTGATTACTGCTGTAATGCTTTGGATTTATCGTTTAGGATTAAGAAGAATGGTTAATTATTTCCAAGAAAAAATACTTACTCGTTGGGAAAGAGGTTATGAGAAATTTTTAAGGTCTGTATTAAAAGGTTGGAGGCCTCTTGTTGTTGCTGGATTAACTTTTTTTATACTTGTTGTTGCTGTCGGAGGGTTTATTGCATCAATGATGACACAAAGAACAAAAGTTGAGTTTTTCCCAGACAATACGCCCAACCAAATTATTGTTTACATAGAGTATCCTCAAGGAACGGATATTGCTAAAACTAATGAGGTTACAAAGGATATTGAGAAGCGTGTTTATTCTATTTTAAACGCTACTGAGTATATGGAAGGAGATAGGAACTTTTTAGTAGAAAGTGCTGTTTCTCAAGTTGGTGCTGGTGCTGGAAACCCTCAAACTGACGGAGCTTCGAGTGCAGAAATGCCGCACAAAGGAAAGGTTACCGTTTCTATGAGAGAGTATAAATATAGAAATGGTGCTGATAGTAAGGTGTTACAAAAAGAGGTTCAAAAAATACTGCAAGATGTTTACCCAGGCTTGGCAATATCTGTAGAAAAAGATGCTGCAGGACCACCTCAAGGATACCCTATTAATATAGAGCTGGAGGGGAAGGATTATGCTGAATTAATTTTTACAGCAGAGAAAATGAAAGATTTTATTAACTCTAGAAGTATTCAAGGGATTGACCAGTTAAAAATTGATGTGAACAAATCTAAGCCAAGCCTTCAAGTAGAAGTTGATAGAGAAAAGGCTGGTGAATTAGGAATTAACGCTATGCAAGTTGGTCAGCAATTACGTAATTCTATTTTTGGAGCTAAAGCAGGAGTTTATAAAGAAGATGGAGATGATTATGACATATATGTAAGATTTAACGAAGCGAATAAATACAACAAAAATGCTTTATTTGATCAAAAAATAACATTTAGAGACCCATCAAATGGGCAAATAAAAGAAGTTCCAGTTTCGGCTGTTACCAAGCAAAAAAATAGTTCTGGTTTTAGCGCAATTAAACACAAAAGGTTAAAAAGAGTGGTTACTGTGTATTCTGCTTTAAGTCCTGGATTTACTGATGCTGGAGCAATTGTTTCTCAAATTCAAAAAGAGATGGAAAGCTTTGATGGGAAACCAAAAGGCGTAAACATTGATTATACAGGTCAAATAGAAGAACAAAATAAGCAAATGGCTTTTTTAATGGGAGCCTTCTTTAGTGGTTTAGGTTTAATCTTTTTGATTTTGATTTTCCAATTTAATTCTGTTTCAAAACCAACAATTATTATGTTGGCGATTTTCTTAAGTTTAATTGGAGTTTTTGGAGGGTTAATTATTACAGGAGCTCCTTTCGTAATTATGATGACAATGATGGGAATTATCTCGTTAGCAGGAATTGTAGTAAATAATGGGGTGGTATTGCTCGATTATACACAGCTTTTAATTGATAGAAAGAAAGCAGAATTTGGGTTAGCAAAAAATCAAATGGTAGATAAAGATACTTTGTTTGAAGCAATTGTAATTGGGGGTAAAGCACGTTTAAGACCGGTATTGTTAACAGCAATTACAACTATTTTAGGGTTAATACCATTGGCAACAGGTTTAAACATAAACTTCTTTACTTTATT
>JAQXDJ010000025.1 GCA_029251425.1 Vicingaceae bacterium | reverse complement strand
CATGGTACTCGAAAGCTCCATTAAAGTCAGTTTGTTTTAATCTGTAATAAACTGTTCCGTTTATTGGATTGTCATCTGACCAACTGTAGTTATGTATAGAACTACTATTTCCACTTCCATCAACAGTTGCTATTGCTTCAAAATTGATAGCATCAACACTTCTTTCTATCGTAAAATAATCGTTGTTAAGTTCTGATGCAGTAATCCAATCTAATTGAACAGTATTTCCAGTACAAGCTACACTATAACTTAGAAGCTCAATAGGTAATAAATGCAAGGCAGGGGGAGGGCATACCCAATGTTCATTTCTATAATTCGCAGTAGCAGCGGTAGATCCCCAAAATACATTATTAGAGCCAAATACATTGGTTACAAAGTCGTCTATTACACTTAATCTAAAAACACCGTCAAAATAAACAGAAAATAAATGAGTTGTGGCATTCCATGTAATCCTTAAGGTATGATAATTACCATCTTCTATGTTAGAAGCGGGACTAGTAGCCGTAACAGGACCTGCGATTGGGCTATAGTGCCTGCCTGCGCTTGTGAATATGGCAACATGATCATCCGCCATATCAGCTGCATTACCATTATCGTAGGTATCTACCTCAATACTTAAAGCATTATCAATTCCATCAGCACCCATATGTCTTCCACTTCCACCGCACACAACATTTCCCAGTGGATCATTATGAAATGTAAATGTTAGACCATCTGCACCGTTAACATCATTTATTCCAACAAAAATGTTTATCGTATGATCGAAATCTTGATCAAAATCTATTGTGTTTTTGTACCAAGAACAGCCTTTACGAGATCCTGGCTGTATTGTGTCTGTAAGCCGATAACAACTGTCGTTCATCACGACTGCATCATCAGTTAAACAATAGATTGAAGTTCCGTCTGTACATTCTAAATCAAAACTACCAGTTTGATTGTTTCCTGGTTCCCAAATACGTACATACAAGTCATCTCCTGCTGTTAATCCTGATAAGGATATTTTTGGCATGTTCCCGATTCCACTATTATCATCACAACCCATTAAGGTTAGTGAACTACAAGTAGCTCCTGTATATATAGCCATTGCTAGGTCGGCAACCCCTGCTGTTAAGCTTTTAATCTCTGCATCAACCTCACCTGAAGCGGGAATTACTAGCTCATACCAAACGTCACCCCCTTGGTAATTTCCGCACCCCGGGTTGGCTATACCTGAATCAGAAAACCCAGGGACACTACCCGTAGTTTTGGCTCCACATTCTGCTAATGTTGAAAAAGCAACACAAGGGCTATTTCCTTCGCACTCAATAATAGTTCTACTTCCGGCTGGATCTGTAACTGTTGGTGTAAGATTACTCCCATCTACAATAATTGCTGTGCACAATACATCCAAAGTGTTAGCTACTACTGCTCCGGCAGCTAAATCATATACTACCCAAAAATAGTTTGTGCCTTCTTCTAAAGATTGACTACCTGTTATGTTGTTTGAAACACCAACACCTGCAGGTGCACTACTCCCATAAAGTATTGTTGTGGCAAATGTGGAACTTGTGCCTGTGGTATAAACATTTATATTACTTACGTTGGTTAAGGGAGCAGTACCGTTAGATTGGAGCGTAATTTGTGTGATATCTAGTGCTGCAAGAGTTCCGGAGGCAACTATTTCTATTCCAATAATTTCTGGATCGGTATCACATGTTTGCACTGTGCTTGTATTGGTTTGAGTAGTAATACTAGAAGTATAGGTCATTGCAACTTGGTTGGATATATTAATATCATCCACCGCAAAATCACATCTGCCGTTGGTTCCACGTGTTCCGATAAATCTAAACCCTACTGTTAATCCAGTGTATGCTGTCAAATCTACCGTTGCCGTGTGCCATACATCACCTTGAGTTCCACTTAATATCCAGATAGAATTCCAAGTGGTTCCGTCAGTACTTATTTGTAAGTCTAGAGATCCATTTGGTGAATTATACATGTGGTAATCAAAACGAATTTCAGGAGTAGCTAATGTTGTAAAATCAAAACAGTCAGATAATAGATACGCATAGTCTCCAGTTGAGGGGCCAGTTGTTTCTATATACATATACCAAGTAGATCCATTTGACCCAGTACTCGGCCCAGTATTAGCTGTGTTCGTTCCATTTTGATCTCTTGTCCAATTAAAATTATCTCCACCAACTGCATGGTCCCATTCTGTTGAAGCAACTTCAAAATCTTCAGTATAGGGAAACGTATTTATCGTATTTGCGCATCCAGGTAGTTGAGCTTGAGCGTTATTGATAAAAATCAATAGGGTAATTAGTGTTATTAGATTCTTCATTTTTGACTGTGTTTAATTTGCTTCTTTGATTTTGTTTGAACAAACATATGATGAAACAAAGAGCAAATAAAAAAACAGCGTTAGCAAACTGTTAGCAACCCTTAAAATCTCACTTATTATTGACGAAGAGGTAGTTGTGATTTATGAATGTTGGCCTTATAAAAGACCAGTAAGATAATCTAAAAGAGAAGTGTCTGCAGGTAATCCTATTTTCTTTTTAATCCTATTTTTAGCAACCCTCACAGAAGAGGGTTCCATATTTCGGCTTATGGCAATTTCTTTGTTAGACATGTTCATTACCACCATGGCTGACACTTTTATTTCTATATCACTTAACGTAGGATGATTAATTTTTAATTCGTTGTAGAAGTTGCTACTTAAATTACCCATCTGATTTTGCAATTCTGCGCGGGATGATTTAACATCCAATTCATTTTGTATAAAAAACTCAATGTTCTTTATCTCAGGTTTAGAAAGGCTTTCTATTTGCCCGAGTTGATGGATAAGCTTTTCAGAAAAATCTTGCTTCACCATCAATTCGTGAGATAACGCTTGAACATTTCTGTTTTCTTCTTGAATTTTCAGGTTTAAAATTTCTTTTTCATTAGCCGCCAATTGATTTTGAAGCTTCGCCTTTTTAATTATGTTAGATCGGTAAAACAAAAAGAAAATAATAACCACTCCCAGCGCAATTAAAATAGATGTAATTTTTATTCTATTTAATTTTTCATCAATCTTCTTTTGCTTCTCGTCCAAAGATTTCTGTAGTTCATATTCGTGTTTAAACTCCTGTCTAATTACGCTCCTTTCTGTTTCCTCATTTTTTAAACTATCCCTATAAGTCATCATCATTTCCAACATCTCAAATGCTTTATTGTCCCCTTGTACTTTAAATAGTTCATACCTTAATTGGCTGATATCTGCAATAAGCATTGCCGATTCAATTTTTTTGGCTATTTCTAGAGATTCAGTGCTGTAGATTTCTGCACTATCTAACCTACCTTTATTGAAATAAATTTTAGCAATATTTAGCAGGTCTAGTGCAATTCTCTCGTTGTTCTGAACTTCCCTGTGCATGCTCAACGAAAGTTCAAAATATTTCATTGCACTGATTGTATCTCCTAGGCTAAGTTTAGCTTGACCAATTCCTTCAAGCATATTGGATTGAATTCTTATATCCGGGTTTACTTCTTCTAGTTTTAAACCTTGGGTTAAGTAGTTTAAAGCAGTCTCATAATTACCCAAATTTTGATGGCATGTCGCTGCATTATTAAGTGCAATCAAGTAATTATGAGCATTTCCTTTTGCACTCCCACCTTTTAAATTCCTTTCAAAATAAAGTAGTGCCTTTTTAGTATTCCCAAGATCAGAATATATAGTGCCAATATTACTTAAGCACCGATGAATCAATGCCGTGTCATTCGTACTTTCAGCTATGCGCAACGCATCGTTTTGGTAACTTATCGCAGATGATAAATCGCCACGACTCCGATGAGCACTACCTATATCGGAATTGATAGAGCCTATACCTTTTGCATCATCAAGTTCGGTATAAATGACCAGTGCCTGATTGAAGTGTGTTATGGCCTTTTTTTGATCTCCTTTAATAGAAAATGTAATTCCTTTAATTCGTAAGGCTTTAGCCATCCAAAATGTTAGATCCCTTTCTTTAGCAAATTCATATTGGATGTCTGCAAAATAAAAAGCACTATCTGGTTGGTTAAAGATGAATCCCTCCCGTATAAAACTATCTAGCGCTTTTAAACGAGTAGTATCAAGCTGAGATTGATCTTGCCATATATTCCAAAAAGAATCAAGATTGTTTTGTCCAACTGTTAAAAGTGGACTAAAAAATAATATGAGTAAGAGTTTTTTCAAATAAGAAATTCTTTAGATAGGGTAAAGGTATGGATTTAAACTTTTCAGTCTAAACTCGATAGCAGAAACAAGAAAATCGGTAACGAAATCGTGACCAAAAAGAAACCCCGCAATAAAACATCAATGTTTATGCGGGGTTTAGCGATTTGTTTGTGGGCCCACAGGGACTCGAACCCCGGACCACCTGATTATGAGAAAGATGGTCTATTTTATTAAATAATGAGTAAAAACCTATGGATGTTAAGATAGTAGGGGGATAAGCGATATTCTCGGCTCTTCACAAACTAACAAATAGGAGCAAATAGCCACAATTAAGTTCAAAATCCTACCTAAAAATCCTACCATGGTTATATTGTGGATTTTCTATTTTATTTAAAGTCTTCGTATATAAAATTATACCTGTGAACTTTATTTTCAACTAAATTAAGAAATACCCATCTTAAAGAGTTATCATTTCGTTCAAAATTAAAGGACAAAATTAGTCTATTGTTATCATGGTAGCTTTTAAAGAAGTATGTCCAAAAGCTTTCGTCATAAAGCTTTTCTACTTGGACTAATGAATCTCCAATTATCTCTTGAAATGATAGTGTTGAATCTGAGATTAGATGAAGCAA
>JAQXDJ010000006.1 GCA_029251425.1 Vicingaceae bacterium | reverse complement strand
CTTATAACTTTGTTTTTAAAGAGAACTTTAGTTCTATGATTTAAAATATTTTAAGCTCTTTAGGTTATTTCAATTAGATAATTTGTGTCAATTCGTATATTTTTTTACTTTTACGTTCTTAAACAAGTTTAAAAAATAAAAACATGGGTATAGCTTTAGGTTGGATATTCTTCTTTGCAGTTTTCTTAATGGCAATGTGGGTACTATTATTTTGTTTTACGGTTATGATACCTGGAGCACTTAAACTGTTTATGTTAAACAAGTTTGCTCCAAAGTTTATTAGAGAATTAGCTGGTTTAGAAGACGAAAAAGAAGCTTAGATTAAGTCTAACACATTTTGTGGTGGTCTTCCTAAGATTGCCTTATTTCCTTTTACAACTATTGGTCTTTCAATCAATTTCGGATATTCAAGCATTACTTTTATCCATTCATCATCATTGAAATTACTGTTTTTAAATTTCTCTTTATAAACAGCTTCACCTTTTCTTAGAATGTCAGTTGGTTTTAAATTCAACTTCATTAAAATTTTTTCTAAATCTTTAACTGTTGGAATATCTTTCAGATATTCAACTACTTCTACTTCAACACCAGCATCGTTAATTAACTGTAATGTTTCCCTGCTCTTACTGCATCTTGGGTTGTGATATATTTTCATTTTTCTATTTTTTATTATAATTAACTCTTTCCAAATTCCATTAAGTAGGATTTTAAGAAAGGATCTAAATCTCCGTCAAGTACCTTGTTTGGGTCATTAACAGAAAAGTTGGTTCTATGATCTTTTACTCTTCTATCATCTAATACATAACTTCTTATTTGAGCTCCCCATTCAATTTTTAATTTATTGCCTTCAATCTCTGCACGAGATTCCATTTTCTTTCTCATCTCAATTTCATACAATTGAGATTTTAAGAGTTGCATAGCCTTTTCTCTATTTTTTAGTTGAGAACGTGTTTCAGAATTGGTAATCATAATGCCTGTTGGCAAATGCTTTAAGATTACTTTCGTTTCAACTTTATTTACATTTTGTCCACCAGCACCACCAGAACGAGCAAAATCTAACTGTAAATCTGCTGGATTAATTTTTATTTCTATGCTATCATCAGCTAGTGGATAAACATAAACTGAAGCAAAAGAAGTCATTCTTTTACCTTGAGAATTGTAAGGACTAACACGCACTAGTCGGTGGACTCCATTTTCTCCTTTTAAATATCCGAAAGCAAAATCTCCTTCAATTTCAATAGTTACTGTTTTAATTCCAGCAACATCTCCAGCTTGGTGGTCTAACAGTTTAATTTTAAACTTGTTTTTTTCAGCCCACATTTTATACATTCTGAGTAGCATTTCAGCCCAATCGCAGGCTTCAGTTCCTCCAGCACCAGCAGTAATTTGAAGCACAGCACTTAGGCTGTCTTCTTCTGCACTTAGCATGTTTTTAAACTCTAAATCTTCAATTTTTTCAATACAGAGATTGTATTGATTTTGAACATCTTCCTCAGAAGCTTCACCTTCCTTATGGAACTCATAAAGCACTCCTAAATCATCAATTTCAGCTGAAATTGAAGCGTAATTTTCTGTCCAAACTTTAATGTTTCTAACAACTTTTAGTTGTATTTCTGCAGCTTTAGGGTCATCCCAAAAATTAGGGTCAAGTGTTTTTTGATCTTCTTCTTCTAATTGAATTAACTTGGCATCAATGTCAAAGGTACCCCCTCAACGCAGCCAGGCGCTCAACTAATTCTTTAACTTGCTCTTGTGTAATCATATTAAAAGTTCAATTTCTTTTTTAAACTATTTTCTATAGCGTCTTTATGCAGCATTACAGAAATAGTATTCATTTTAAAATAAGCTTCAGAAACTAAAACATGTCCCTTAAAATCATCCTGTCCTCTTTCATCTCCCCAAGAATTTTTCACAATAAAATATTCCTTACCATCAACTCCTTTGGCTAAACCAACAATGTGCATTAAGTGGTCATCTGTAACCGTGTAGTTTGCATAATTTTCTTGTCTAATTTCTGGAGTAACATCCATTTCCTCTTCAACAGTTTCAAAATTTGGTTTTTCATCTTTAAGCGGTTGAACAGCAATTCCTTTTTTAGAATTAAATCCTTTGTTGCTCACATCAGCATCCCACTCAATTGTATAACCATCGTTTAATGCTTTTTTAGTGGTAGCTACTAATTCATCTAAGTTAACATTGTAAAAAAATCCGTTATCCCAGTTGTCTGGAATGTCTAAAACAAAGCTGCTGTAATAAGGTCGGTGTGTGTAAGAGGTTAATGTAACATAGTTTTCTTTATTGATACCTAATGATTCAGCAAAACTTTTAGGTGTATATTTTTCACCTTGGTATTCAAATTCTTCTGGGAATTTTCCTAAGTACACATCTAACAAAGCGTTATAGGCATCCATCCAAACAGGAGTTAATTTTTTGCCTTTGTTTTGAATGATAGCTTTTAAAAAAGCTTCTAAAATATTAGCTAATTCAGCATGATTGTGTTTTTCCGAATTTAGCTGTAAACCATCAAAAACTTCAGTTGGAACAATTCCGTATTTATCAATTGCATTCATTAAATCATGCCCTAAACTTCCTTCGCCAAATTGAGCTTTACCATGTCTGCCAACAAAGTTTTCTGCTTTACGCACATAAACTTGTCTGGCTACAAAAATTTCGGAAAGGTTATGAGTTCCTTTTTTTGTTCGAATAATTTCAGACTCTAAAAATGATGAAGTAGAAAAACTCCAACATGTTCCGGTTTGGCCTTGACTTTCAACAGGATTAGCATCCCATTGGACTATTTTTTTGAATGATAGTGTGTCTGCTTTTGTTGAGTCTTGCTCTTGGGCTAAAAGGGTAGTAGCTCCAAAAATTAAGGCTATAAATAATGATTTTTTCATAAGTTGTTTTATTGGAAATCAAATTTAAGCTAAAACTAGAAAAGAATTGATGAAAAGCTATTTTTATAATAGATAACCAATAACTTTATCAAAATATAATTGAAGCATTATGAAAGTTTATACGAAAACAGGTGATAAAGGAACTACTTCTCTTTTTGGAGGGCAACGTGTTCCAAAACATCATATTAGAATTGAAGCTTACGGAACGGTAGATGAGTTAAACTCTTACATTGGATTAATTCGTGATCAAGATATTGATAAAAGAAGTATCGATACCTTGATAGAAATACAAGATAGATTATTTACGGTTGGATCTATTTTGGCAACAGAACCTGGAAATACAAAAGTAAAAGTACCTCAATTAAAAGCAGAGGATATTACTTTTTTAGAGGAAGAAATAGATGCTATGAATGAGCATTTACCTGAAATGAGATCGTTTGTTTTGCCTGGAGGACATACAACGGTATCTTATTGTCATATAACCAGATGTGTTTGCCGAAGAGCTGAACGATTAATTAGCCATTTAGGCGAATTAGAAACAATTGATGAGTTGGTTTTGCAATATTTGAATAGACTTTCGGATTATTTATTTGTATTAGGCCGTAAAATTGTGTTAGATAAAGCTGTAAATGAAGTAGAGTGGAAACCAAGAATGTAGCTTAAGGGCATTGCTGTGGCTGTTTTTGAGATATTAACAATTGTTAATTCTTTTTTCTTGTACAAGTAAACAAAAAATCTATTTTTGCGTAAGTATTAAAAATTAACAATTAGAATATGTATTGGACGTTAGAATTAGCATCGCATTTAGAAGATGCACCATGGCCAGCTTCAAAAGATGAGTTAATCGATTTTGCGATTAGAACAGGAGCACCGTTAGAAGTTGCTGAAAATTTACAGCAGTTAGAAGGTGAAGATGATTCTTACGATAGTATCGAAGATATTTGGCCAGATTACCCTACAAAAGAAGATTTCTTTTTTAACGAGGATGAATATTAAAGAAATTCAATTATAGAATTTAGATAAGAGCCGTTGCGAAAGCAACGGCTTTTTTTTGTTTAAAAATAAAGCACAACCACCTGGCAAATCACCCCAACAGCAAAACCAATATATACTTGACTAGGCGTGTGCACTTTTAATACTAGCCTTGCAGAACCAACCAGTCCTGCAACTAACATGGAGAGAAGAAGGTAAGGAGTAACATAAATTCCCATAAGGATAGAAATACAAAGTATTGCTCCAGATAAACCTCCAATCGCAATCATGTGCGCACTAATTTTCCATTTAATGTTAACGATAAAAGCAATTATTAATGACAAAGTTGCACCAATTATAAATTTGAAAATAAGTGGAGGGATAGGTAGTTGGTTAAGCATATATAACGCAAAAATGTAAAAAGCAATGGTAAATGAATAAGGAATAATTCGCTCCTGTTGAGTTTCCATTTCTAAACTGTTTATCATTTTTCGGTTTAATAATAAAACTGATATAAGCAACGGTAAAATGAAAGTGCTAGTGCCAACTAAAATTAGTACAACTTGTTTTAATCCTTCTGGGACAGCATAGTTGATATACGAATCCGTATTAAAAATAATTAGCAACCCAATAATTGGCATGATTAGAGGGTGGAATAAGTAAGAAATTACTTTTGCTGCTGTGTTCATTTAGAAATGATTACAATTCTTTTCTTAAACGTGCAACAGGAATGTTTAATTGTTCGCGGTATTTAGCAACAGTTCTTCTTGCAATATTGTAACCTTTATCATTTAATAAGCGAGAAAGTTTTTCGTCTGTTAATGGTTTTTTCTTGTCCTCATCACCAACAGCATCTTGTAAAATTTTCTTTACTTCTCTAGTAGAAACTTCTTCACCACTATCTGTACTTAACGATTCTGAAAAGAATGTTTTTAATAAAAATGTTCCATAAGGTGTTTGTACATATTTACTGTTTACTACTCTCGAAATGGTAGATATATCTAAATCAACTTCCTCTGCGATATCTTTTAAAATCATTGGGTTTAACAAGGTCTCATCACCTTCTAAAAAATAAGCTTTTTGATGACGAATAATAGCATGCATAGTTGTAATTAGAGTATTCTGACGTTGCTTAATAGCATCAATAAACCATTTAGCAGAATCCATTTTTTGCTTTACAAACATTAATGCATCCTTTTGCGATTTTGATGGCTTTTCTTTTTGAGCTTTATAACCTTCCATCATATCAGCATAACTTCTACTCACTCTTAGCTCTGGTGCATTCCTTCCGTTTAAAGTCAACTGGATCTCGTCATCATCTGTTGTCAAATGAAAATCAGGAACAACATGTTGAACAACTTTAGAAGAACCAGCTGATGAATTTCCTGGTTTCGGGTTCAATTTTAAAATTTCACTAATCACATCTTTTAAATCCTCTTCAGAAATATTTAAACGATCCATTATTTTAGAGTAGTGTTTTTTAGTAAACTCCTCAAAATAATTTTCTAAAACCTCTACAACATTTAAGGTTAACAACGAATGGTCATTTTTCTTTTTTACTTGTAGCAATAAGCACTCTTGTAAATTTCTTGCTCCAACTCCTGGTGGATCAAAATGTTGAATAATTTGTAATATTTTACCAATGTGTTCTTCGTCAGTTATTACATTTTGAGTAAAAGCTAAGTCATCAACAATGGCTTCAACCTCTCTTCTTAGATATCCAGAATCATCTAAACTTCCAATTAAATGAAGAGCAATGGTTTGATCCTCATCCTCTAAATTAAAAAGCGTTAACTGCTGCTCTAACAATTCTTGAAATGTAGCTCCACCACTTAGCGGAACTTGCTTTTCTTCATCATCTTTACTGTGGTTATTGGTGTTTAACTTGTAAGATGGCGTATCATCATCACCAATATAATCCTCAAAATCAAATTCTTTTTCGGCTTCACTTATTTCTTCTCTACCAAAATCATCTTCTTGCTCTTCGTCTAACTCCTCATCCTCTTTACCTTCATCTAAAGCAGGATTGTTTTCCATTTCCTCTTTAATACGTTGTTCTAGTGCAACAGTAGGTAATTGCAACAATTTCATTAACTGAATTTGCTGTGGAGATAATTTTTGTTGAAGCTTAAAGCTTAATGATTGTTTTAATGCCATAGTTGTTACTTTTTAAAAGCATCCCAAATATAAGAAAGGCGTTAATGAAATGTTAAAGAATTAAATAAAACTTATTAAATGATTGTGATAGCACTTTTTCTACTATTTTCGTAACCATACTAACTAAAAAAATGAAAATATGTTAAAAGAATTTAAGAAGTTTATCCTGACAGGAAATGTTGTGGATTTAGCAATTGCTGTAATATTAGCAGGTGCTGTAGGATTAGTAGTTAAAGGTTTTGTAAGTATGATTATGATGCCAATTATTGGTCATTTTGCAGGAGGTGTTGATTTTGCAGACTTAAAATTAATATTAGATGCTGCTGTTATAGATGCTGAAGGAGTTGTTGTTACAGCTGAAAATGCAGTTAAATATGGTGAGTGGATTAACACAATCATTAACTTAGTAATCGTAGGTTTTGTATTGTTTATGATCGTTAAAGCATACGGTAAAGCAAGGAAGAAAGAAGAAGAAGCTCCGAAAGCTCCACCAGCACCAACAAAAGAAGAAGTGTTGTTAACTGAGATTAGAGATTTATTGAAGAAATAATCAATAATCTTTAGAGATAAAAAAAGAGGCTTCGAATTAAATTCGAAGCCTCTTTTTTATTAAGTAGAGTCTACTCAATAATTAACAGCGGAGTTTCCCCGTTAGCAATATTCGTTAAATGCTTCTGCTAAGTTTTCTGCAATCATTTCAGCTGGTCTTCCTTCAATGTGGTGTCTTTCAATACAGTGAACTATTTTACCATCTTTAAATAAAGCCATGCTTGGAGAAGATGGAGGGTAAGGCAACATATATTTTCTTGCTTGAGCAACAGCT
>JAQXDJ010000166.1 GCA_029251425.1 Vicingaceae bacterium | reverse complement strand
TAGTATTTTTGTAGTGTGAAAACACAAACAAATAATATTATACTACCAAGTCTTCAGGATTCTTTTATGGTGAAAACTAAAAAGAAGAAAAAGAAGAAGTCTGTTTGTTGTGAAAAATTCAAAAAGAAAGGCAAAAGTTGTTGTAAGTCTTGCCCTTTAAATTGGGGTTAAATATTCTTTAATATTTCATCCACTCTTTTCTCAACTTCAACATCCTTAATTAAATCAGGAGCATGGTGAGGTTTTTTACGTGCATCAATTATTAATGGGCCATTACATCCCCAATGTTTGTGTTCTATAAAAGAATCTACTCCATAAATGTCCTTAGCAGGGTTACTTCGCGTAAATGTTGTCCATAAAAAATTATTTAGACTTTCTTCAATAAAACTAGCATCATCAGTTAAAACGATAAGCATTATTCCGTCTAAGTTTTCAGAAGAAAGGGAAGTGCTTAATGTTTCAATTTCTTTTTCTGCATTCTCGTAAGTTGTAAATGCTTGAGTGTTCATGGCAATTACTCCAGGTATTACTGTTCCTGAGTTTTCATCGGAATTGGAACCTAATAATTCCCTTTTCTTTTCTCCAACAGCAGCAATTACAACTTTAGAACCTTGGTTAATTCCTGTTCCACTGTAATCTAGTGTGTCAATAGTTGTTTTGGTTTGAAAATGTATATCTCTCGTCCAATCAACACGTTCTAAAATGTGTGTAAAATGAGCTTCAATATTATCACAGCTAAGTTCTGGTGCATCTGTTTTGTTTGAAATAAATAAATATTTAGCTAAACTTAATTGTCCTTTCCCTAATATGTGATTGGCAATGGTTAAAAGTTCCTGAGGTTGTTTAACTTCTTGATAAGGAGTATAACGTTCGCTTCCTACAGCTAATAATAATGGGTGAACACCAGCAGCATCTACAGCATTTACTTCGTGCAATCCAGGAATTTCAGTTTGTATTGCCGAACCCGCTAGTTTGTGAATTAAAGCTCCAAATTGCGTATCTTCTTGAGGTGGTCTTCCAACAACAGTAAAAGGCCAAATGGCATTTTCTCTATGATAGACTTTATGAACCTTTAAAACAGGGAACTTATGCGTTAAACTGTAGTAACCTAAATGATCTCCAAAAGGTCCCTCAGGTTTTGTATCGTTCGGATGAATCTCTCCAGTTATTACAAAGTCAGCTTCAGTTGCGATACAATAACCATCTACATAAGTATGTTTAAATCTATTTGCACCTAAAGCTCCAGCAAAAGTCATTTCAGATAATCCTTCTGGTAAGGGCATAACTGCTGCTAATGTATGAGCAGGTGGTCCGCCAACAAAAATGGAAACTTTTAAAGGTTTACCTAATTCGTTAGCTTTTGTTTGGTGCACACCAATTCCTCTGTGTATTTGATAATGCACACCAATTTCTTCGTTTAATTTATAATCGTTTCCATCTAATTGAATACGGTACATTCCTAAATTGGAATTCATTACTCCTTCTTTTGTTGGGTCTTCAGAATAAACCTGAGGAAGGGTAACAAAAGCTCCACCATCATTTGGCCAACATTTTATAAGGGGTAATTTGTCTATTGTGGTTTCCTTCATGTAAGAAGGTAGGCTTGATACTTTTTTTGGTAAAGCATTCTTGGCCATTAATCCTAAAGAGAAATTCTTAATGGGAGATTTGATGGCTTTTAAAGGATCGTTCTTCAGTTCGATTAACTGTTGAACTTTTTTAAAGGTGTTTCTAAAAATAAATTCACTTCGTTCAAGCGTTCCAAATAGGTTAGAAACAGCCATAAAATCACAGCCTTTTATATTCTCAAACAAAACAGCTTTACCTCCTTGTTCGAAAACGCGCAATTGAATTGCAGCCATTTCTAGGTTTGGATCAACTTCTTCTTTTATGCGTATTAAATGATCATTTTTTTCAAGGTCGTTAACGCAGTCTAATGTACTTTTATAAATCACGCTATAAAGATAATGCAATTTAGGTCATTGTTTTTGAATATATATTATTTTTTATTTCTACATTAAATTATTATTTTCGTCTAATTATCAATACATTATAAATCTATTTAACATGAAAAAGCAAGTAATATATTTAGTTTTATTTATAGGAATAGGAGTTTTCACTTTAAATTCTTGTAAAAAAGATGGTCTTAATCCTAAAGATACATTTTCAAAAGATGTGGCAAGTGAGGAGCCAGTTTTAGTTCTATCTTCAAGTGATTATGAACGAGTTATTACTGAACCTTTAGTGAAAAGTGGAGGAGAGTATTATTCAAAAGGAATAATAGAATATAAAGTTAGCAATCAGACAGAGGCTACATTCAACTTTGGCGATAGTGATAAAAAAGTGTTAGTTACAAAGAATGGTGTTGGAAAGAAATATGACTTAAAAAAAGGGGATAAAAAATCTAAATACAAAAAAGTTATCGTTTCACCACTTATTAAAACTAACAATTGTGATTATATTGTTGAAGGAATTATTAAATATTATGACTCAAAATCAGGAGAGTATATAGCTACAATAGATTTTGGAAATGGTACTTGTGATGAGTTTGCTACTAAATCTTGGCCAGCTGGAAAAACAAAAGATAAAACTTGGTCTGCAGGCTCAAAATCTTTTAACTTGAAAGATTGGTTCGCTAAGAAAAAATAAGACTTAAAAAAGTATAATTAAAAAAAGCGAGATGAATTTTCATCTCGCTTTTTTAACATTCTCTTGTTAGTGGAAACTCGCCACTAGTTGAAATAATCTTTCATTCTATCAAAGAAACCTTTGTCTGAACTTGTAGGGTTTGGCTTAAAGTTTTCAGAATCTCTTAATTTTTCTAACACTTTTTTCTCGTCTTTAGAAAGGTCTTGAGGGGTCCAAATGTTTACATAGATTAAGAAATCACCTTTTCCATAGCCTTGTATGTTAGGAATTCCTTTTCCTTTTAAACGTAATACTTTACCACTTTGAGTACCTGCATCAATCTTAATTTTTACTTTTCCTGATATTGTTGGAATTTCAATTGAAGTACCCATTGCGGCATCAACAAAGTTCAAATACAAATCATACAAAAGGTTCGTTCCGTCACGTTTAATTGTATCGTGAGATAATTCTTCAATTAAAACAATTAAATCACCAGCAATACCATCTTTAGGTCCTGCATTTCCTTTTCCAGTAACAGAAAGTTGCATACCATCTTCAACTCCTCCAGGAATATCAATAGTAATAACTTCTTCTTTTTTAATTAAACCGTCAGCATTTGCTCCTTCCGGTTTTTGATCAATCATTTTACCATCTCCACCACAAGCAGTACATGGTGATGAAGTTTGCATTTGACCTAATATTGTGTTGGCTATTCTGGTAACTTGACCAGAACCATTACAAGCTGTACAAGTTTTGGTTGTAACACCCTCAGCATTAACTAGTTTCGTAACTTTAATTTTCTTTTCAACTCCGTTAGCAATATCTTCAAGCGACATTTTTACACGAACTCTTAGGTTACTTCCTTTACGAACACGTTGTCTTCTTCCGCCTCCGCCTCCAAATCCTCCGAAGCCTCCACCTCCTCCGCCAAAAATATCACCAAATTGAGAGAAGATGTCATCCATATTCATTCCACCACCACCGAAGCCACCTCCAGCAGCTCCGCCAACACCAGCATGACCATATTGGTCATAACGCTGTTTTTTCTCAGCATTACTTAACACTTCGTAAGCTTCAGCAGCTTCCTTAAACTTTTCCTCAGCACTTGCATCATCCGGATTTTTATCTGGATGAAATTGAACTGCTTTTTTTCGATAAGCTTTTTTTATTTCTGCTTCCGAAGCTCCTTTAGCTACTCCTAATACTTCGTAATAATCTCTTTTACTCATCTTATTGTCCTATAACTACTTTACTAAATCGGATAACTTTTCCGTTTAATTCATATCCTTTCTCAACAACATCTAAAACCTTTCCTTTTTCCTTCTCAGTAGGAGCAGGAATCTGTGTAATGGCCTCATGAAATTGCACATCAAAATCTTTACCAATTGGAGACTCAACTGCTTCTAACCCTTTTGTTTTAAGGATGTTGTTTAATTTATCTTGAATTAACTTAATACCATCTTTAATTGCCTGAGCATCGTCAGTATTTTCATTCGCTTTTTCAGCTCTTTCTAAATCATCTAATATTGGTAGAATAGCACTAATTACTCCTTCTCCAGCTGTTTTGTATAGCTCAATTTTTTCTTTTTGAGTTCTTTTTCTAAAATTATCAAATTCAGAATACAATCTTAAATACTTATCTGTGGCTTCTTTTACTTGAATTTCAAGCTCTTCTTCTTTCGATAACTCAATAACTTCTTCTTGAGCTTCTTCCTTAGTATTTTCAGTTTGTTGAACTTCTTCGTTAACTAACTCTTCGTCTTGTACTTTATCTTCCTTACTCATTGTATTGTGTTTTAATATTCTTGAAAAACGAGTTGACAAAAATACTACCATTCAAGTAATTAAAGCCATTATGACAGTTATTTTATATAAGCTAGAATTTAGCACGAAAAAAAGGCAGAAGAAATGAGTCTTCTGCCTTCAGATTAACCGAAGTTAACGATGTGTTATTTTTTAAGATGTCTTTCAAGTGCTGCTTCTAACGCTGCACCTCTAAGGTTTTTTGCTAATATATTTCCTTTCCCATCAATTAAGTAGTTCATAGGTATTGATGTTACTCCATAAAGGTTAGAACCTTCAGAACTCCACCCTTTTAAATCACTTACATGGTATTCCCAAGTTAATTGGTCTCTTTCAATTGCTGCTTCCCATTTTGCTTTATTTTGATCTAAAGAATAGCTATAAACTGTAAATCCGTTTCCGTTTACAAACTTTTCATCTTTAAATTTGTTATAAGCTCTAACAACAGCTGGATTTTCTCTTCTGCATGGTCCGCACCATGATGCCCAAAAATCAATTAAAACAACTTTTCCTTTTAAAGAAGAGAGTTTTATTTCTCTCCCGTCAGGATTGTTGTATGCTAATTCTGGAGCTTTAGACCCAACTGAAAAACCACTTGGTTTAAAAATAAACCCTGCACAAACAATTAATACAGCAAGTATTATAGCTATTTTATATTTTTTTTGAATTTTCATAACTTAATTTATATGAAGTTAAAATTATTACTTTTTTAGTAATTTGCTTTGTTAGGTAAATGACATACCAGACTTATAATCTTGTAATATCTGCTCCAATAGCATTTAATCTGTCATCAATGTATTGGTAACCTCTGTCAATTTGTTCAATATTATGGATTGTACTTTCTCCATCTGCAGATAGTGCAGCAATTAATAAAGATACACCAGCTCTAATATCAGGAGAAGACATTGTTGTTCCTCTTAATTTTTGTTCCTTGTTCATTCCGATGACCGTAGCTCTATGTGGATCACATAAAATGATTTGTGCTCCCATATCTTTTAATCTGTCAATAAAGAATAATCGACTATCAAACATTTTTTGATGGATTAAAACAGTTCCTTTCGCTTGAATTGCTGTTACTAAAACAATACTCAACAAATCTGGTGTAAACCCAGGCCAAACAGCATCATAAATTGTTGGTATAGAACCATCAATCATTCTTTTTATTTCATAGTTGCTTTGAGATGGAATGTGAATATCATCTCCTTGAATCTCTAGGTTAATTCCTAACCTCCTAAAGGTCTCTGGAATTCTTCCCAACATATCAACTCTACAATTTTTAATGGTAATTTCAGATTCAGTCATTGCAGCAAGACCTATAAAAGATCCTACCTCAATAAAGTCTGGAAGTAATCTATGCTCACAACCACCTAATTCTTCAACACCCTCAATAGTTAATAAGTTAGAACCAACTCCACTAATTTTTGCTCCCATGCTATTTAACATAGAGCAAAGTTGTTGAAGGTAAGGCTCACAAGCTGCGTTATAAATTGTTGTCTTTCCTTTAGCTAAAACAGCGGTCATTAAAATATTGGCAGTACCAGTAACTGAAGGTTCATCTAATAAAATATATTGACCTTGTAAATTGTCTGCTTTTAAAGAATAAAAACAGGTTTTTGGATCATAAGTATATGTGGCGCCTAATTTTGTAAAACCTAAAAAGTGGGTGTCTAATGGTCTTGCACCAATCTTGTCACCACCAGGCTTTGGCATGTAAGCTTTTTTAAATCTAGCTAGTAATGGACCAACAATCATAATAGAACCTCTTAAAGACTCTGCTCTTACTTTAAAGTCTTCAGAATTTAAGTAGTCAATATTTACGTTGTTTGCTTGGAAATGAACGGTGCCGTTACCTTCTCGTTCTACATTAACTCCTAATGCTTCTAATAAGTCAATTAAGAAATTTACATCTCTAATAAAAGGGAGGTTGGTTAAAGTAACTTTTTCTGAAGTTAATAAAATAGCACATACTACTTGTAGTGCTTCATTTTTTGCTCCTTGAGGAGTTAATTCTCCTTTTAATTTATTTCCTCCTCTTATTTTAAATGTACCCATTAATATCTCTTTTTTTTGTAGTTGTTTTGTTTGTGTTTATGATTGTTATTCTTGTGGTTCTTTTGGTTGTTATTTGTTCGTTTCTTTTTGGTCATTGCTAATACTTCATTAGTAGAAACCATTTGGAAATCTGCTGGCACATCTAGCTTATCTTTAGCAATTTCTTTTAAGTCAGAAATAATTAAGCTATCATCAACAGACTCCTGATTAAACATAATGTAATTCTTTTTCATTAGATTTAAAATTACACCAACAAGCGCACTTTGTTCTGCTTTATCTTCAACAGCAATTGCTGCATCAATTAAGTTTTTTACAGATTTACCATAATGCATATACCTGTTTTCCGTTTTAGGGTAATCCATTCTGGTTGGTTTTTCAAACAACACATCTCTTTCAGGAATTGGGTAAGGAGAATCTACATCTAATTTAAAATCAGAAATTACAAAAAGGTGATCCCATAATTTGTGTTTAAAATCAGCAATATCTCTAAGGTGGGGTTGTAATTGACCCATTACGCTAATAATAGCATGGGCAATTTTGTTTCTTTCTGTTCGGTCTTCTTCTAGCATGGCATGCTCAACCATCTTCTGAACATTTCTGCCATATTCTGGAATAACCATATCTGGTCTATTGGTATTGTAATCGAATTCTTTTATTGCTTCCATTTAATTGGTTTGATTTTTTAACAATTTCAAAAGTAATTATTTATTTGATTATAGAGAGTTTGGCAAATTTTAATAGCAATTGCTTGTTGCCAATATTTTGAAAGTTAATGGTTGCTTTTCCATTATCCAAATTTTCAATAATACCGTTACCAAATTTTTGGTGATTAACCATCATTCCTTCCTCCAACTTTAAACTAGCTGCACTATCAGCTTTTACAGGTGCGCTTTTAGTTACTTTTGTCATATTTTTCGGAGAAGTTTGAACTACTTGAGCAGGTGTGCTGCGTTTTGGAGGCATCGAACTTTTCTTTTTGTAGCTCTTATTACTGTTGTAATTGTTTTGGGGAGAAAATGTCTCATCAAAATTAGCGTTTGAATTCTTCCTAGCAACGGAGTTGTTGTCAAAGGTATATTCTAAAAAGTCATCACTTATTTCTTCAATAAAACGACTTGGTTCACAAAACATTAATGTTCCAAATTTATATCGGCTAGTGGCATAAGAAAGATGAACTGCTTTTTCTGCTCTCGTTAGTGCAACATAAAACAATCTTCGTTCTTCTTCTAGTTCTGTTCTGGATGATAAAGCCATTTGTGATGGAAAGAGGTTTTCTTCTAAGCCTACAATGTGTACGTGAGGAAATTCCAGCCCTTTAGCAGAGTGAATTGTCATTAAAGTCACTTTGTCTCTATCTTCTTCAGTTTCATTGTCAACATTAGTCAATAGGGCAACATCTTGTAAAAACTCAACCATTCCTCTAGGAGTTACATCACCATCTTCTTCGTTTTCTGTTTCTGTAAATTCTTTTATACCATTTAATAACTCCTGCACATTTTCATACCTACTAATTCCTTCAGGAGTTCTGTCTGAATATAATTCTTTTAAAATCCCTGTTGTAGAAGCAATATCATTCCCTAAATCAAAAGCATTTTTACTATTCAATTGAATGGTAAAGCTTCTTATCATTTCAATAAAACCACCAATTTTGTTTTGAGCACCTGCATTTATACCAACATTATATTGGTTAAGGTGAGTAATAATATCCCAAATACTTTTTTGATTGTTATTGGCAGTAATGGCAATTTTATCCATAGTGGTTTTACCAATTCCCCGAGTAGGGTAGTTGATAATTCTTTTTAAAGCTTCCTCATCATTCGGGTTCACCAACATTCTAAAGTAAGCTAATAAATCTTTTATTTCTTTACGTTGGTAAAAAGACTGACCTCCATGTATTTTATATGGAATACCTTTTCTTCTTAAGGCTTCCTCCATTGCTCTCGATTGCGCATTGGTCCTATAGAGGATAGCAAAATCTTTTGGCTTCGATTGATAAGAGAATTGAGTATCAAAAATTAAGTTAGCAACTATTTTTCCTTCTTCATTATCAGTGGCAGCTCTATGTATTTTTATTTTCTTTCCTTCATCATTAGAGGTGAAAACATTTTTTTCAATTTGTTCTGTATTGTGTTTGATGATGCTGTTGGCAGCATTTACAATGTTTTGAGTAGAGCGGTAATTTTCTTCAAGCTTATATGTTTTTGCTTCAGGATAGTCCGTTTTAAAATTTAAGATGTTTTGAATGTTTGCGCCCCTAAAAGCATAAATACTTTGTGCATCATCACCAACAACACATACATTTTCAAAAGCAGCAGCTAATTTCTTTACTATTATATATTGTGAGAAGTTGGTATCTTGATACTCATCTACCAGAATGTACTTAAAGCGGTGTTGGTATTTATTTAAGACATCTGGGTGATCTCTTAATAAAACGTTGGTTTTAAAAAGTAAATCATCAAAATCCATTGCTCCAGCTTTAAAACATCTTTGCTCGTATATTTTATAAACTTCACCAATTTTAGGTTTTGCAGCCTGTCTATCTTCACCTTGTATGGTAGTATTTTTATTATATGCTGCTGCAGAAAGCAAATTGTTTTTGGCTGCAGATATTCTATTGTAAACTAAGTTGGGTTTATATATTTTATCATCAAGGCCTTGTTCTTTTAATATGGTCTTAATAAGGTTTTTTGCATCTTGAGTATCGTAGATTGTAAAATTCTGTGGGTAACCAATTTTTTCGGCTTCACTTCTTAATATTCTTGAAAATACAGAGTGAAAAGTTCCCATCCAAATGTTTCTGGCTTCTGTTCCGCCTATTATTTTACCAATACGCTCTTTCATTTCTTGAGCAGCTTTGTTGGTAAATGTTAAGGAGAGAATATTAAAAGGATCAATTCCTTTATTAATTAGGTGTGCAATTCTATAAGTTAAAACTCTCGTTTTTCCAGATCCAGCTCCAGCAATAACCATTACAGGTCCTTCGGTGTTTTCTACAGCTTGCCTTTGAGAGTCGTTTAATGTATTCAAATAATCCATATCACAAAAATAAGATTATCGCTTGCGAATTTTTAGGATGTGAAGGTTTTAATTTTAAAGAAAAAATAAAAGAATAATAGACATAATATATAGGTTGTGAAATGTTGTTTTAAAAAAGACTTATATATAGTAGGTGTTAAAGTGTGGGGTGGGAAAAAACAGGTAATTTTGAACGCTTGTTAATAAGCTCGTGGATAACTTGTTTTTGATGAATCTTAAAAGATTTATAAAAAAATGTTAGAGAAGTTTGTTATATTAAAAATAATCGTAAATTTGCACTCCCTTTTTTAGGGAGGAGTATGTATTATAATAAATGAAATTATGCCAACTATACAGCAATTAGTAAGAAAAGGAAGAACTAAACTTGTTAAAAAAAGCAAGTCAGCAGCATTGGATTCTTGTCCGCAAAGAAGAGGTGTTTGTGTGAGGGTTTACACAACTACACCAAAAAAACCAAATTCAGCAATGAGAAAAGTTGCAAGGGTTAGGTTAACAAACGGAAATGAAGTAAATGCATATATTGGTGGTGAAGGTCACAATTTACAAGAGCACTCGATTGTTTTGGTAAGAGGTGGTAGAGTAAAAGATTTGCCTGGGGTAAGATATCACATCGTTAGGGGTGCGTTAGATACTGCTGGTGTGGATGGAAGAACTCAAAGAAGGTCTAAGTATGGAGCTAAACGTCCAAAGAAATAGTTTATAAATAAAGATTGATATAAAAGAAGATGAGAAAATCTAGAGCAAAAAAGAGAGTATTACTTCCGGACCCTAAGTTTAATGACAAATTGGTTACAAGATTTGTAAATAACTTAATGTTGGATGGTAAGAAGAGTACCGCATTTGATATATTTTACGGTGCACTGGAAATTGTTAACGAAAAAATTGAAGAAGAAGAAAGTTTAGATGTTTGGAAAAAAGCATTAACTAATGTTACGCCAGGGGTAGAGGTAAGAAGTAGAAGGATTGGTGGAGCAACATTTCAAATTCCACAACCAATTAGAGATGATAGAAAGATTTCTATGGGTATGAAGTGGATGATTTCTGCTGCAAGAAAAAGAAATGAAAAAACAATGGCGCAAAAGTTAGCTGCAGAAGTTATGGCTGGTTTTAAAGAAGAAGGTGCTGCGTTTAAGAAAAAAGAAGATACTCACAGAATGGC
>JAQXDJ010000458.1 GCA_029251425.1 Vicingaceae bacterium | reverse complement strand
ATGTCTATATTCAATAAATGGGGTGAACTTATTTTCCAAACTACAAACCCTGATATTGGATGGGATGGAACTCACAAAGGTTCGCCTGTGCCTGATGGTGTATATATTTGGAAAATTGATGCCAAAGAAGCACACTCTCCTGTACTACACCAAAAAAATGGACATGTTACTATAATGAAATAAAAAAGACAATACATTATGAAAAAAATTACACTAATATTTATAATCCTTTTTACAACGATATCGTATAATGCTCAAGTCACAGTTGATAATACATCAATGTCAGTAGAACAATACGTACAAAATGTTCTTGCTGGAACTGGAGTAACTATTTTTAATGTCGAGTTTAACGGAAGCCAGGCTGCTGCGCAAATACCAAATGAGCAAGTTGGTTCGTTTAATGATGTAAATTCTGATGTAGGATTATCTAATGGGGTCATTATGGGTTCTGGAGATGTATCAATGGCAGCTCAATTAAATACTGGAGGAGGAAGTAATTTAGGTGGACCTGGAACACAAGGAGTAGATTTAGATTTGGCAGGAATTACTACAAACCAAATTTGGGATGAAGCTGTTATTGAGTTTGATTTTGTTCCCCAAGGAGATACAATTTCATTTAATTACGTTTTTGCATCTGAAGAATATGAAGAATATGTATGTGGTACAGTAAACGATGCTTTTGGCTTTTTCTTAACTGGAAACAACCCTTTAGGAGGAACCTATAATGCTCAAAATATTGCATTAATTCCTAATCCTTTAGCTCCAGGAACATACACAACAACTCCTGTTTCTATTAACTCTGTTAACCCAGGAGTAGCTGGAGCTTTTGGAACACTCCCTACATGTACAGCTATCGACCCTAACTTTGCCACTTACAACATCTTTTATTCTGCGAATACTGCGAATACTTATGAATATGATGGGAACACAGTTGTGCTTCAAGCAAGAGCTTATGTCAATTGCGGAGATACATTACACATAAAATTAGCAATTGGAGATGGAGGAGATCCTAGTTTTGACTCTGGAGTATTTTTAGAAGCAGGAAGTTTTAGCTCAGAAATAATTCAAGTGAATGTAGTTTCTGCAACTGGAGATTCTACTATCATTGAAGGTTGTGCTGATGCTACCATCAATTTTACAAGACCTGATACTATTGGTTCATTTACTGTTCATTTTGATATTGGAGGAAATGCTATAATGGATAGTCTTGGCGTTGTGGATCCAGATTATGCACAAATAGCTGACAGTGTTCTATTCCTTCCAGGGTTCGATACAGCTTCGATAACTATAACTCCTTACGCTGATCTTTTAAACGAAGTTCAAGATACCATAATAATTACTGTAACAACAATTGATCCCTGTGGAAACAATATTATTTCAACAGGAACTATATACATCTTAGATGTTCCCAATATGCTTACAGCAACTAATGACACTACTCTACTATGTCCATTAACAACAATTCCTATCTCCGTAGTTGCAAGTAATGCTTTAGATCCTTACAGTTATGTATGGACTGATTCAGGAGGAAATCCGATTGGAACAAATAATGATTCACTTATAGTCTCAGGACTTGTTACAGACACCTTTTATGTAAGTACTACAGACGCATGTAATCTTGTCACAATAGATGACACAATAATTGTTACTGTAAATTCACCAGTCGTATCAATTACAACAAATGCTGACACTACTTTATATTGTCCTAATCATCAAATAAGCTTAATTGCTGGACCTAGTGACGGAATAACCCCTTACACATACAACTGGATACCGGGTGGACCTGGAAGCACAATTAATGATACACCTTCCCAAAACACTACGTATTATGTAACAGCAACCGATGCTTGCGGCAACACTATAACTGACTCCGTTGTTGCAACTATAAGTTATACGCCATTTTCATTAAATATTTCTGATGATGTTATTTTCCCATGTCCAAATTTAGCTTACCCACTAGGAGTTGTTGCTACTCCAGCTGGCGGTACTGGGCCGTACACTTATGATTGGGGAACTATAAGTAGTGATACCGATAGCATTATTAATGTCACTATTAATGCTGCACAACCTATTTCAGTTATAGGTACTGACTTTTGTGGATTTAATGCGAACAATAGTATGAACGTATCTTATGCTACCTATACACCAATGATTGTTACTCCTGAAATGGTAGATTCTACCTGTGCAAATGAAAATGTTAATCTTTCTGCTTTTGCAACAAATGGTGTTGGTCCATACAACTACTCTTGGTCACACGGAGGAACAGGATCACCTGTTCAATATTTTTCTTCAACAATTGGTGAAAACATTGTTACAGTTACAGTTACAGATGAATGTAACTTACAAGAATCTTCGGACGTAATTGTGAACATTATTAATTGTAAAGTTGATTTAGTTAATGTAATAACTCCTAATGGAGATAATCAAAATGATTTCTTAACATTTAAAGGCATCATTAATTTCCCTAACAATCGTTTAACAGTAATTAATAGATGGGGAACTACAATATTTGAAACAAATAACTATCAAAATGATTGGAATGGAGGTGATGCAAGTGAAGGAACTTATTTTTACATCTTAGAACTAAATAATACTGCAAAAACAACTCAAAAAGGAACATTTACTTTATTAAAATAAAACAAAATATGAAACACTTATTTACAATTACACTAATAATTTTCAGTTTAATTACAACTGCTCAAAATACAGCAAAACCTTCCAATATAGAAGGTAAAGATATTTATGTACTTTCGGTAAATACTACCCCTTCTAGCTTTGTTAAAAATGTTCAGCTTACAAAAGAAGAAATAGCTGGAATTACTGATTTTGAAAGTAGAATTAAAACAATTTTGAATAAAGAAAAAAACATAGATTTTGATGCAATTATTACGAGGGATGGAAATACAATTAAACTAGTTAAATATAAAAGTACAAGTATAGATGCTAAAATTCCTAACTATTTTGGAAAGGAAGTTTATTTCTTTTCTACTCCTACCAAAAAATATAAGGTTGTATCAAGTAAAGAAATAAACGCTACTGATTTACAAAAAGCATTTTATACTGTAGCTAATAAATACAGTAAAAACGATGAACTTTCATTTGATGCAGTAATTATTTCAGGAAATAAAGCAGCATACATTCAGTATAAATAGAAAAAAAACGATTATCCATGAAGCCTTTTGGCTTTGAGGATTTTTTTTGATTAAAACTTTAATGTTTTAAGATGTCTTAAATAATCCCATTTTTTTTCTCTTCTTAATTGGATCGAAGAAGAAGTGTGATATTCATGTTTATTTAGAAACCTTATTTGCATATTATTCCACTCCTCATCATTAAAAGAGAACCCATTTGCCTTTAACTCTTTACTTAAAGATTCTGCTATTTTAAAATTATCTTCACGACCCAAATAATCATAATCAGCATCACTCATAATTTTTTGAAGTAAAGTGTTTGGTCGAGCCTTAAGCTGAGTGCTTAATATAACACTCCCTATTGCATCCATTTGCTTTCTATTATAACCAAATTTTGGCAACACTTCTTTAATCAGCTTTACAGCCAATCGCTCATTTTCTTGGTATTCAAATAAAAAACCTGAATCATGATATAATGCTGCAGTATTGATAATCACCTTTTCTTCTTGGCTAAGATTTTCTACCTCAGCAATTTTTATGGAAACCTCATATACATCAACAGTGTGATGCACACCATGATAATAAAGGTCAGGACTTAATTCATTCTCCAACCTCTCTAAAATATATTTTTTAGCATTCTTAAAGTCCATTAAAAAATAAAATTAAGGTATTTTAACCATAGATTATTAATTTAGCATTTCAATAAATAAAAATGAGTAACAAACCAAGCATACCAAAAGGAACAAGAGACTTTTCTCCAATAGAAATGGCGAGAAGAAATTATATTTTTGATACCATTAAAAACGTATATAAAAAATATGGCTTCCAGCAGATAGAAACTCCTGCAATGGAAAACTTAAAAACCTTAGTAGGTACTGGCGGTGAAGAGAGTGATAAACTCATTTTTAAAATCCTAAATAGTGGTGATTATTTATCTAAAGCTGATGAAAAAGCTATAGCAGATAAAAACTCAACTGGCTTAACACGTTCTATTGCTGAAAAAGCACTACGATATGATTTAACAGTACCTTTTGCTCGTTATGTTGTACAAAACCAAAATGACATTACATTTCCTTTTAGAAGATTTCAAATACAACCTGTTTGGAGAGCTGACAGACCCCAAAAAGGTAGATACCGTGAATTTTACCAGTGTGATGCTGATATTATAGGCTCTGACTCTTTATTAAATGAAGTTGATTTAATTAAAATTATTGATGACGTTTTTTCTGAATTATTTCAAGGAAAATTAAAATATACGGTTTCTATTAACAATAGAAAAATATTAGCTGGTATTGTAGAATCAATTGGGGAGCAAGATAAATTTGAACAAATTGTTGTAGCCATTGATAAGTTTGACAAAATTGATGCTATTGGTGTTGTCCAAGAACTAAAAAAATTAAACATCTCTGATTCAGGAATATTTACTCTATCTGAAATATTACTAAGCAAAGAATCTTCAACAGGTCTTTTTACCATTGAAGAATTATTTAATAAAAATAAAGAAGAACTTAAATCACTTAATTCTAGGATAAATTCTGTTAATGGGCAAAAAGGAATTGAAGAGTTAGAATTTGTTTTTGATAAATTAAAGCAATTAGGTATAAAAACAGCTAACATTAAGTTTGATCCTACCCTAGCTCGTGGTTTAGGGTATTACACAGGGACCATTATTGAGGTTAAAATTGATAACTTCCCAAGCATAACTGGTGGTGGAAGATATGATGACTTAACAGGAAAATTTGGATTAAAAGACGTATCAGGAGTTGGAATTTCTTTTGGTGCAGATCGTATTTATGATGTACTATTAGACAATGATTTATATCCAGAATTTAAAGGCGACAGTACACAAGTGCTGTTCATTAATTTTGGAAAAGCTGAACAAAATTATTGTTTACCTCTTCTCTTTCAACTAAGAGATAATGGTATTAATTCCGAAATATATCCTAATGCAGCTAAAATGAAAAAGCAAATGACTTTTGCGAACAACAAAGGTATTAAGTATGTTGTTTTGGTAGGCAGTAATGAAATGGAATCTGGCAAACTCACGGTTAAAAATATGGAGTCTGGAGAACAAGAAAACTTAACAATAGAAGAATTGATAAATAAAGTAAAATAATTAATCATCATTGTGAATTGGTTATCACATTTTGTCATCCTGAGCCTGTCGAAGGATAAATACAAATAGATAACTGATAAATTGATTCGTTCCTACAATGCATAAAAACGATAACAAATGGAAATGCATCAAATCAATAAAAATTGGTTAACACTAGAAACAATTGATACTATTATTTCTAGTAAAGTAAAAATTCAACTTTCAGCAGAAGCAACAAAATTAGTCGTAAAATGTAGAGCTTATTTAGACAATAAAATGTCTAATAATGATAAACCAATTTACGGAATAAACACAGGTTTCGGTTCACTTTGTAATACTGAAATTTCTAATGAAGATTTAGGAAAGCTACAACGAAACTTAGTGATGTCTCATGCTTGTGGTATGGGTGAAGAAGTGCCTAAAGAAGTTGTAAAGCTAATGTTGCTTTTAAAAATTCAAGGTCTTAGCTATGGACATTCTGGAGTGCAATTAATAACTATACAACGTTTAATCGATTTTTATAACAATGATATTACACCTTTTGTTTACCAACAAGGATCTTTAGGTGCTTCTGGAGATTTAGCTCCCCTAGCCCATTTAGTTTTACCTCTATTAGGTTTAGGCGAAGTAAATTATAAAGGGAAAAGAATTTCCGGTTCAGAATTGAATAAACAAATGAATTGGGAAGAAATTCAGCTACAATCTAAAGAAGGTCTAGCTTTATTAAACGGAACACAGTTTATGAGTGCTTACGGAGTTCATTCTTTATTAAGAGCTAAAAAATTAAGTACACTAACCGATTTAGTTACCGCTATTTCTATTGATGCTTATGATGGTAGAATTTCTCCATTTAATGATTTAGTACATAAAGTTAGACCTCACGATGGCCAGCTTATTACTGCTAGGAACATACAAATGGCATTAGACGGTAGCGAAATTATTACACAAGAAAAAGCACACGTTCAGGATCCTTATTCTTTTAGATGTTCACCACAGGTACATGGAGCAAGTAAAGATGCTATTGCACATGTTCAATCTGTATTTGAAAAAGAAATTAATTCGGTAACGGATAACCCAACTATTTTCCCTGATGAAGATGAAATTATTTCAGCAGGAAACTTCCATGGACAACCTTTAGCAATTTCTTTGGATTATTTAGGGATAGCTATTGCAGAATTAGGGAGTATATCAGAAAGAAGAACCTATAAACTTATTGGTGGTGAACGAGGATTGCCAGCTTTTTTAGTTGCTAATCCAGGATTAAACAGTGGTTTTATGATTCCACAATACGCTCAAGCATCAGTTGTTAGTCAAAATAAGCAGCTCTGCTCTCCTTGTTCAATTGATACTATTGATTCCTCTAACGGACAAGAAGACCATGTAAGTATGGGTGCAAATGCGGCCACTAAGGTTTACAGAATAGTTGATAATTTAGAGAAAATTATGGGGGTTGAATTAATGAATGCAGCTCAAGGTTTAGAATTCAGAAAACCTTTAGAATCATCTTTAGTTATTACTGAATTTATTACCGAGTACAGAAAACATGTTCCCTTTATAACTAATGATGTTGAAATGCATCCATTAATGGAAAAGAGCATTCAATTCATTAAAGAATGTTCAAAAAACATTGCTGTTAAAAACTGATATTGTTGAGTATAAAAAACCCTAACATTTACAACTAATCAGTTATAAATGTTAGGGTTAACTAAAACAAAAATTCTTAAATAATACTACT
>JAQXDJ010000457.1 GCA_029251425.1 Vicingaceae bacterium | reverse complement strand
ACTTTATGTTACTTGGCAATAACATTTCTACTTCATTAATATTTAATAAAGCAGCTTGTAAATCCAAATTGTTTTTTGCTACCTCATTTTCAATATTAAAAATGTCTGAAATTTCATTTCTTACATCACGTGTTGCCTGTTTACCAAGTAACATAAAGTCATTCAATCTACACGAAGCAAAAACTTCCTTTTCAACACTAAAATGACCCAATCGAGCTGCTTTATATAAATTTACAACAGTATCTCCTATTCTTGTGGCTACAAAAACTTCATCATTACTTTTTGCAATTCCAAAAGGAATATTTTGTATTGGAAAATCTGAATCTTCAGAAACCTCCAACCATGTTTTAATATTTTTATCGTTTGCTTTTATCATTTCTTAGTTTTAAGTGGTCAGTTTTTAATAATTAGTCAAATACTGAATCCTGATTACTATTTACTGATTACTATATAAAGGATATTTATTCATCATTTCATTTACTTCAGTTCTTACATCATCAATAATAGCTTCATCATCTCTGTTTGTAATTACCTTGTTCATTAATTCTACAATTCTTATAACTTCACTTTCTTTTACCCCTCTTGTTGTAATTGCCGCTGTACCCACTCTAATCCCTGAAGTAACAAAAGGTGATTTATCATCAAAAGGAACCATGTTCTTATTTACTGTTATATCAGCAGTTACTAATAAGTTCTCAGCATCTTTTCCTGTAATATCTTTTGACCTTAAATCAATTAGCATTGAATGATTATCTGTTCCTCCAGAGATAACTCCATAACCTTTTTTGGTCAACTCATCTGCCATCACCTTAGCATTCTTCATTACTTGAACACAGTAATCCATGTACTCATCAGACATTGCTTCTTTAAATGCAACAGCTTTTGCAGCAATAACATGCTCTAATGGCCCTCCTTGTGTTCCTGGAAAAACTGCCCCATCTAATACTTGGCTCATCATTTTTATTTTCCCTTTCATGGTTTTATGCCCCATAGGATTTTCAAAATCTTTCCCCATCATAATCATTCCACCTCTTGGTCCTCTAAGAGTTTTATGAGTTGTTGTTGTAACGATATGACAATGTGGTAATGGATCGGTCAACAATCCTCGAGCAATTAATCCAGATGGATGTGAAATATCTGCCAACAATAATGCTCCAACTTTATCAGCCAAAGTTCTCATTCTTGCATAATCCCAATCACGAGAATATGCAGAAGCTCCTGCAATAATTAATTTTGGTTGTTCTTTAATAGCAACTTTCTCCATCGCTTCATAATCAACAGTTCCTGTCTCTTTATTTACTCCATAAAAAGAAGTTTTATATAGTTTCCCTGAGAAATTTACAGGCGAACCGTGTGTTAAATGTCCCCCATGAGAAAGGTCAAAACCTAAAATTTTATCTCCCGCTTCTAAAACTCCTAATAATACTGCAGCATTAGCTTGTGCTCCTGAATGAGGTTGTACATTAACCCATTCAGCATTAAATAATGTTTTAGCTCTTTCCCTTGCAATATCTTCTATTTCATCGACAACTTCACAACCACCATAATACCTTTTAAAAGGTAACCCTTCAGCATATTTATTGGTTAAAACACTCCCCATTGCGTTCATCACATCATCACTAACATAATTTTCTGATGCAATTAATTCTACACCTTCTTTTTGCCTTGTAGCTTCTTCAGCTATTAAATCAAATATTTCTTTATCGGAATTCATAAGTTATCTTTTATTAAGAAACACAAAGATAAAACTATTCCATCTGTAAAGAAAAAAGCAAGAATAAAAAAGGAGTTTTTTATAAACACGAAGTTCACAAGTAAAACACTTGTACAATCTAAAAAAGAAAAATTAAAAAAATTATTTTGCTTTACCGTACACTCTTTTTGCACCATAAGCAAATCCAGCTATAAGCAAGGCACTCAAACCTCCATCTAAAGGTACAGGCACACATGGTGGACAACCAGGACAAAAAGAAGGTGGAAGACCGTCAGGGCAGCATCCACCAGGGAAAGTACATTGGGCGAGTAAATCAGCTGATGGCAACAACATCAACAAGAATAAAGCTGCGAATACTATGTAATTGAAATTTTTCATCTGATGACAAATTTATGTAATATATTTAAATATCTTCTATTTTTATTAAACTATTCAATATACGCTTTTACAATAAGTATGGTTGGATTAAAATTTAATTCAACCGCTTTTCGTAATAAAAAAGAACAAAAAAAGCAAAGAATGGAAGCGGAGACTGAACAATTCCTAATATTTTTCTTAAAACAAAATAAACCTCATTAAAA
>JAQXDJ010000418.1 GCA_029251425.1 Vicingaceae bacterium | reverse complement strand
TCTTTATCAAAATATTGATATATACCAGGACTATCTGGCAAGGATTTAACTTTATCTTTAATAGGTTCGCTCATTGGTAACAAAGTTAATGTTTTTTGTCACGATTATTTCCCTATTATCAAATTGATGTTTCCGTTCATAAATTAAAACTGAAAAAATCAAATTTCTGTTCATAAATTGCAGAAAAAACCCAAAAAATGAACAAAATCATCCTTTTTAGTGCCCTTTTTTTATCTTTTTCATCTTTTTCACAACAAATACATAAATGTGGAACTCATGAAGCTATGCAATATCAAGAAACTTTAAACCCTGGTTATCTCCAGCAAGTGAATGAAGTGTTTTCTAGAGCAAAAGATCATCAAAATCAAGACAGATCAACGGTTTATACTATACCTGTAGTTGTTCACGTTGTGTATAATAATGCAGATGAAAACATTCCTGATTCTGTTATTTTTAATCAAATTCAAGTATTGAATGACAGTTATGGTTATACTAACCCTGACACACTTAATTTAAGAGACACCTTTAACACTATTGTAGGAACGACTAATATTCAATTTGAATTAGCGACCATTGGACCTGATGGGAATACTACTACTGGGATTACTAGAACTCAAACAGATATTACCGAATTTGGAGACATTGGCTTTTTAACGGGAGATATGAGTGGTGTAGAACGCATTAAATCTACCGCTAATGGTGGTGAAGATCCATGGGATCAATCAAGATACTTAAACATTTGGGTAGCAGATATGTCAGTTCTTGGATTTACAGCTCTAATGGGATATGCGACTCCTCCGGATGGATTGTCTAATTGGCCAGCCGGTTCGACTGATGGCATGAGTGATGGTGTTGTTGTACAATATCAAGCTTTTGGAAATAATAACCCTATTCCACTAGATCCGGGTACTGGAGCGATAGATTTTAGAGGGAGAACTTGTGTACATGAAGTAGGTCACTATTTAGGATTACGACATATTTGGGGAGATGGAGATTGTACACAACAGGATGGCATAGATGATACACCAAATGCAGTTGAAAATTCTCAAACTTATGGCTGCGATAGTTTACCACAAAACACTTGTGTAGACAATATTGGAATTTTAGGGGATCTACCTAATATGTATGAGAACTATATGGATTATTCAAGCGAACATTGTCAAGTTGCCTTTACACTTGGTCAAAGGGATTTAATGAGAGGGGTTATTGAAACAGATAGATGGGATTTAATTGACAATTATCCTGCGTTAACAGTATCAGAAAACAATCCATTGAACCTTAATGATTATCCAAATCCGTCAAACGGCAACATAACCGTAAGCGGATTAAAAGGCACTAACACCATTGAGATTTATGCTAATAATGGTCAGTTAATAAACAACATTAACTCAACTGAATCAGATATATCAATTAACGAATTACCTGCCGGAATTTATTTTATTCGAATATCGAATTCAAATGGTGTCGTGACAAAAAAACTATCAGTAATAAAATAGTGACAATTAATAATTCAAAAAAGGGAGGGGTTTAAACTTCTCCCTTTTTTTATTAATAGTTCCATATTACGCCAGCATTAAAAGTTAGAAATGCATTTTGTGATGTGATAGGTGTTCCACTTTTTACACCTTGATAATAGTACCACTTAAAACCTGAATTAATATCGACCTTAAATCTTTCATTTAATTTGTAATTAAAGCCAAGTCCACATTCTGTTCCACCCAAAAATCCTGTTACCAATTTAGACTCATTTAACCCGTAGCTCGATACGCCAAGGGCTTGATTTATCTCAAAAAATGGTAGTTCATTTATTAAGCC
>JAQXDJ010000356.1 GCA_029251425.1 Vicingaceae bacterium | reverse complement strand
ACTTTCAACTTGTAAAGAATTAGATTTATATAAATCGTAATAGTCTTTTAACGTAGTTTTAAGTGTTTCAACATCTTCAAAACCACTTACTCTACCTGAGTTTGTTTCCTGAATAATTTTTGCTGCATCGCCAGTTGTTTTTCCAATACAAACAATTGGGCGTTTTGCTCCTATATATTCATACAATTTACCTGGCACTACTCCATCAATGTTAGGGGTGTCGTTTAAGGGCAATAATAACAATTGAGACTTCATTAATTCTTCTACCACTTTATTGTGAGGTAAATTATTAATAGCATTTAATTTATCAAGCAACCCATTTTGAGTTAATTCTGTAATTGCTATTGGAGCAACCTGACCTATAAATTTTATCTCTAAATCGTTTGCAAACAATTCATCCTTACACAATTCTGCGAGTGCTTTCCATAACGCATGCGGATTTCTATCATCATTCAATGATCCTGCATGAGTAATGGTAAACTTTTTATCCAGCGTTAATTCCCCTGCATTTACAAAATCAGCAGGATCGTAACCATTGGTAATTACCATTGGCATTTTACCAGAAATACGTAAAAAATCTTCTGCCCAACTCCAAGTAACTGTTACTACTTCGCTTGCGTTATTAAGCACTGCCAATTCTAAACGTTTATGCTTTTTATCCGCCCAATTGGTCAATTTTAATTGATGGTAAAAATCTATATTGGTCCAAGGATCTCTAAAATCTGCCAACCAAGGAATATCATTATTTTTTGTTGCGTTTAAAGCAATCATGTGTGTGGTGTGCGGTGGACCGGTAGAAACTATCGCATCAATTTTATTTGTCTTTAAATATTGTTTGAGTTGTTTAGTTGCTGGTTTAATCCAAAACTTACGAGCATCAGGTATAAATAAATTACCCCTAACCCACACCGATAAGTTTTGCATCATAGATTTTCCATCAGAAGCAACAGTACCAGGTACTAACTTTTCATTTTTCTTTTTACCTGTGAGTTTTTTATATACCCCAAAAGGTTCCCAAATAGGAACTTTAATTGTTTCTATATTATCAGGAATTTGCTTTAACGCACTTTCATCTATAACAGAAGCCTCGCCATTTTGAGTGGTAAAAATTACAGGCTCCCAACCATACTCGCGTAAGTACTTTGTGGTTTTAAGCCAACGTTGTACACCCCCACCTCCCATTGGTGGCCAGTAATATGTTATAATGAGTACTTTTTTCATTTATGCAACCCAAAGATACATTATTTGGTTTGGCATTTTTAAAAGCCCTTGACTTTCTCCTTAAAAAACTGTAATTTCGTTTAACACTAATGTAAGAAACATTAAAACGTTTCCAACAAGGACGTTGTAAGCAACTAGAAGAGAACCATTGCAAAACCTAATCGATAAAATAAAAAAATCAATTTCTCTTTCCTCACAAGCTGAGGAGTATATCTATTCTATTTCCAAAGAAAAAACGGTGTCGAAAGGTGAAATTTTAATCAGAGAAGGTCAAACTGTAAACAAGACTTTCTTTGTTGCTCAAGGTAGTCTTCGTTCGTTTTGTATTGACAAGGAAGACAAGGAACATACTCTACAATTTGCAATTAAAGATTGGTGGATTAGTGATTTTATGGCAATTTACAACAATGAGCCTGCTTCACTTACAGTGGAATGTATCTCTGATTCTGCTGTTATTGAATTTAATGCTCAAAAATTAAATGAGATCTACCTTCAATTTCCAGAACTTGAAGCGTTTCAAAGAAAAAACTTAGAACGGCATGTAGTTAGTTTGCATAAAAGAATCCTAAACCAATTGCAATTAACTGCTCTGGAGAGATACAATTTGTTCCTTGAACAATACCCTAATATTGAACAACACGTTCCCAATTATCACATTGCATCTTATCTAGGTATAACTCAACAAAGTCTGAGTCGAGTGCGAGCCGAAAAAGCAAAAAAGTAGATTTATTACCATAGGGTAATTTTTATCCAAAAACACTCTCCTACTTTTGTGTCATAATATTAAAAACAAAAATTATGATCAAGAAAATATTAATCGGAGTAGCAAGTGTAGTTGTACTTGCAGTTGTTATTATCTACTTTATGGCACAACCAAAATTGGAAGATGATGGTTCATATAGCCCGTCAAGTTTAGCATTGAATTTAGGAACTGTTGCTGTTACAGATTTTGAAGACATCAAATACACCAAATACACAGGAGAAAGATCAAAAATATTAGTGATTTTCACCGAGCAGAAAAACCTAGAAATGAAGAATGGGAAACTGTTCTCTACAGGCAATCATCCAATAGAAGCATTGGTGCCAATGCTACATCTTAAAAATGCAGGGTTCGATTTTGAAATCGTTACACCAACAGGTAAACCTGTAGTGTTCGAAATGTGGGCTTTCCCTAATGAAGATGAAAATGTAAAAGTCATTTATGACGAATACAAATCGAACTTTGAGAATCCAGGAAAACTTTCTGGTTTCATGACTAATTCATCTGTAAATGACAGTGCTTATGCTGCTGTATTTGTACCTGGTGGTCATGGAGCTATGATCGGTATTCCTGAAGACAGAAATGTTGCAAAGGCTTTAAACTGGGCATACAATAGTGATTTATTTACCATTACACTTTGTCATGGACCTGGTTCATTGTTATCAACTACTTTAGATAATCAAGAATTTTTGTACAAAGGTTATAAGATGGCTGTATTCCCTGATGCCGTAGATGAAATGACTCCAATGGTGGGTTATTTGCCAGGGCACATGAAAGCAGGAGTAAGTGAAAGACTGAAAAACTTAGGAGCCACTATTGTAAATACAGAATCTGACAAAACTGTTTGTGTGGATAGAAAATTAATTACAGGAGCAAGTCCATTGGCTTCAAATGAGTTAGGAAAACTGGCTGCAGAAACATTATTAAAAGAATTGAAATAATAGACTATTCTCAACTAGAAATCGTCATTATCAAACATTAGAATAATAAAATATGAATTTAATAGAAAACTTAAAGTGGCGTTACGCTACTAAAAAATATAATAGTACTAAGAAAGTTAGTACTGAGGATATGAACCAAATAAAAGAAGCGATAAGACTTTCTGCAAGTTCTTACGGTCTTCAGTTATTCAAGGTTTTAGATGTAGAAAATAAAGCTTTACGTGAGAAATTATTGCCTGCTTCTTGGGGACAAACTCAAATTACAGACGCTTCTCATCTTTTAGTATTTTGCGGGTATGCCGATGTAAAAGATGAGCATATTGATGAATACATGAACCTAAAAGCTGAAGTAAGCAATATTGATGTAGCTAATCTTAAAGGGTATGGTGATTTTATAAAAGGTACAATGAGTAAGTTTCCTATTGAATTTAAACAAATTTGGACAGCAAAACAAACCTATATCGCTTTAGGAACTGCAATGGCTGCTTGTGCTGAACTGAAAATTGACAGTACGCCAATGGAAGGTTTTGAAGCTGAATTTTACAATGAAATATTAGGTTTAACTGATAAAGGTTTGAAAGCAGATGTTGTACTAGCTGTTGGTTACAGAAATGATGAAGATGATACACAGCATCACCCAAAAGTGAGAAAGTCAGTTGAAAACCTTTTTGAAACAATGTAGTACTTAGAATAAAAACTACTTACAACAAAGTATAAAAGCAATAGCGGTTTGGGAGTAATCTCGAACCGTTTTTTGTTCTAATTTAGTATCTTCGAAATCCGAACGGTATTTGAATTAAACCCACTACTGCTCTTATACAAATCGTTAAACGAAGAGACAAAAAACTACTTCTTTACTCGAGTATATAGTACCACTTTGGTTTCAAAAAAATCTTCAGTAAAATAATCTGATATTGGATATAGGTGTACTTGTTTTTTACTTTCTGCAACTTCTTCAGCTAAATCGCCCCCCTTTAAAAATAGCACTCCGTTTTTTAAATCATTAAAGCTTTCTGGGTGTAACTTTCCTTTTACCCAAGGTATAAATTTCTTTAATCGAGCAACAGCTCTAGTTACTACAAAGTCAAATTGTCCTTCTATTTCTTCAGCTCTTTTATGGTAAGCTTTTAAATTTTCTAATCCTAAACGACTAACAACTTCGTTTACCACTTTTATTTTTTTACCAATAGAGTCCACCAACACAAATTCTACTTCAGGAAATAAAATTGCCAATGGTACTCCAGGAAAACCACCACCTGTACCAACATCTAAAATTCTGGTTTTCGGTTTAAAACTAATTACCTTAGCAATTGCTAAAGAATGCAATACGTGCTTTACATAAAGCTCATCAAT
>JAQXDJ010000347.1 GCA_029251425.1 Vicingaceae bacterium | reverse complement strand
GAGACAATGTATGAGTCTCACTCATTTTATCTTTTGTTAAGTAAAAACTTGCTTTTTGATTTCCTGATTTTAAATACACCGTATTTGCTTGCCCACTAAACACCTCTGTAAGCATGCTGCTTTTTATAAAAACCTTTTTGGGCGCTTCAATTTTATTGGATTTTATAAAACAATAAATAAAATCATCGTTATTTATTTCTTTACCAACAAATTCATACTCTAATTTTTTACCATCAACAACCATTTCAAATTTCTTGTCGATGTAACGTTTTAAATAAGCATCTGCATTTGATTTTTCTTTTTCTGTTCCTAAATACAAATTAGGAGCCCCAGCATTAGTTAATGCTTTTTCTAAATCGTGACCAATAAATTTAATAGAAATTTCAAAAGATTTACTTTCAACATTATATTCTGCTTCAGTTATAGAAACATAATATTTATGCATTGCAAAACTCAACAATGACAGGGTTAATACTGAAAATAAAATCTTCTTAATCAAGTGCTTCTTTTTTTAAGGAGCACTAAAATAGGTAAATTTATTAGTTCAACTTTTACCGTTCATGTAAAAGAAATATTTATTTCGACCAGTAACGTTCTAATACTGACAAGATTCCAAAATTGTCAATTTAATCTTTGTAGCTGTTTGACACAATTATCTACTATCATTTAATTTGTAAATTTGCATTAGTTTGAATTTCACCTGTCAGTTTCTATCACTATGGAAGAAAATTGAGAAACTGACATTATTCATTGCAATTTACAATTGCATGCCATAGTCTAAAAAACAATTAGATTATGAAAAAAAACAAATTACAAATACCTTTAATTCTAATTACTCTAACTCTATTTCTAAATAGTTGTGAGCCTATTATACTTATGTTATCAGACGAAAAGGCTGCCAACATAAATGTTGAAAATAACAAAGCTTATGTTAATGGAATTTTAGGCAAAAAATTTTACAAAAGATTTGTTAAATCGATTAACGAAAATCCACAAGTTAAAACAATTATACTTGAAAAAATACCAGGATCTATTAATGACGAATGGAATGTTCAAACATGTATTTTTTTGCATGAAAAAGGATTAGACACAGAGTTGTTACCTCATTCAATTATAGAATCAGGCGGGGTAGATCTTTTTATCTCAGGAAATAAAAGGACTATTGCAACAGGCTCTAAAATAGGTGTACACTCCTGGGCTGACTTAAAAAAAGATGGTATTGAATACCCTAAAAACAGTAAAGAACATGATATCTTTTTTGATTTTTTCGAAAAAATAGATATGGACACTAGTTTTTACTGGTACACACTGAGATCCGCTCAGGCAAACGGAATGCATTACATGAGCAATGATGAAATAAAAATGTACAACCTTGAGAACCCTTAACTTTAACTAAACATATGAGTAGATTGAATTGCACCCAATACAAAAGAAACTAATCCTAACCCCAATACTATCCAACCTATTTGTTCTTTTTTCAATCCTATTATTAAACCAATTACAGACCCCAAAGCTCCCAAAAATAAAGCAATACTCCCTAATACAAATTTTTGATCAGCCAAGGATCTCCATAACGCTCTATCTAATTCACTTAAATCATATTGCACATCTAATGCATTAAAACTTGGTAATATTTGAAACTGACAATACATTCCAAAAAGCAAACCTGCAACTGCCAGTATTATCCCTATAATTTTTATTATTTTCATATCTATAATTATTAATTGTTCTTGTAAGAATTTGTTATTAATTTCAAGATTATCTATTGTTACACTCATTGTCTTTTTGTTTTTAATAATATTCTATTGTTCTTTTTACAGATGGGTGCGAATCTTTTAATCCTTTATTTAAAACCCACTCTGTGTTTGTTATCCAATTATTGAATTTATCATACTCGTATTCATACAAAATTACACCAACTGTATTTTCGTAGAAAACACGATCGTTATGCTCGTTATATTTAAACGTTGAAGATTTAGGACTCAATGAACTAATTAGTTCTACTACATTTTTGTTCTCATATTTATAACTAAAGCTATAAAACAACACATCACTATTATCCATATTTACGAGTTCATTAGCGATTAAACCTTCAGTATTATACT
>JAQXDJ010000328.1 GCA_029251425.1 Vicingaceae bacterium | reverse complement strand
AAAGCTGCAAATATTTTAGGAATAACATTAACAGCTCGTAATAATGGTGGTTCTAAACTAGAACTTGCTGGATTTCCTCATCATTCTTTAAATACTTATTTACCCAAATTAGTTAGATCGGGATTACGGGTCGCAATTTGTGATCAATTAGAAGCACCAAGTAAAGAGAAAAAAATTGTTAAAAGAGGAGTTACTGAATTGGTAACTCCAGGAGTGACATTGAACGATCAAATTTTAGATCACAAATCAAATAATTTTTTAGCAGCCATTCATTTTGATAAAAAAAAATGTGGCGTTGCTTTTTTAGATGTGTCTACAGGAGAGTTTTTAGTGGGTGAGGGAGATGTTGAATACATTGATAAATTATTACATGGTTTTAAACCTACAGAGGTTTTATTTCAACGAAATAAGCAAAAACAATTTGTAGAAAACTTTGGTGATCAGTTTTACACTTTTTGTTTAGATGATTGGGCTTTTACTGAAGATTTTGGAAATGAAATCTTACAAAAGCAATTTGAAACAAGTAGCTTAAAGGGGTTTGGGGTTGATGATCAGGGTTATGCGATATGTGCTGCTGGAGCAGCTTTGCATTACTTGTCGGATACACAGCATGACAAGACTAAACATATAACCGCAATTTCACGAATAGAAGAAGATAGGTATGTTTGGCTTGACCGATTTACAATTCGAAATTTAGAGTTGATTTATTCTCCGAACGAGAATGCAAAAACTTTAATAGATATTTTAGATCATACCATTTCACCTATGGGGTCAAGATTATTAAAACGATGGGTAGCTCTACCATTAAAAGATATTCAACCAATTAATGACCGACTAGATGCAGTAACTCAGTTTGTAAATGATGATGAGTTTTCAAATCAGATTGCTTCAAACATAAATGAAATAGGAGATTTAGAGAGATTAATATCAAAGGTTGCTACCGCTCGTATTAACCCAAGAGAAGTTGTTCAGTTAAAGAGGGCTTTATCTGTTATTGGACCAATAAAAGAATTGTGTGGAACATCTAAAAATGAGGCATTAAACAAAATTGGAGACAGATTAAATCCTTGTGAGTTAATCAAAAATAAAATTGATATAGTTGTACAAGATGAACCTCCTGTAGCAGTTCAAAAAGGGAATGTAGTTAAAGAAGGTGTATCTAAGGAATTAGACGAATTACGTCAGATATTAAATTCAGGAAAAGATGCTTTAGTAACTATTCAAGAACGTGAAGTTGAAAACACAGGTATTCCTAGTTTGAAAATTGGTTTTAATAATGTTTTTGGATATTACATTGAAGTAAGGAACACACATAAAGATAAAGTGCCCGAGGCATGGCATAGAAAACAAACTCTAACGCAAGCAGAAAGATATATTACAGAAGAGCTTAAGGAGTATGAATCTAAAATATTAGGGGCAGACGAAAAGATTTTGCAGTTGGAAACTCAGTTGTTTAATGATTTAGTGTTGGAGTTGGCTGATTACATTATGCCTATTCAATTGAATGCGGCATTAATTGCACAGTTAGATTGTTTACTATCATTTTCATCATTGGCTAATGAGCATCATTATGTTAGGCCTGAGATCAATGACTCTAAAATTATTGACATTAAAGATGGGAGACACCCGGTAATTGAGCAACAATTGCCCATAGGAGAGGAGTATGTTGCCAATGATATTTATCTGGATGATAGTACTCAGCAGATAATTATGATTACAGGACCTAATATGAGTGGTAAATCAGCACTTTTAAGGCAAACTGCATTAATTACCTTAATGGCTCAAATTGGATGCTTTGTACCGGCTAAAATGGCTAAGATAGGCTTGGTTGATAAAATATTTACTAGAGTAGGTGCTTCAGATAATATTTCGCAAGGAGAATCTACTTTTATGGTAGAGATGAATGAAACAGCTAGTATCCTAAATAACTTATCTGATAGGAGTTTAATTTTATTAGATGAAATCGGAAGAGGTACGAGTACTTATGATGGTATTTCGATAGCTTGGAGTATTGCAGAGTATTTGCATGAGCAACCCAAATTAAGAGCTAAAACATTATTTGCAACGCATTACCATGAGTTAAATGATATGACGAATATCTTTAAGCGTATCAAGAATTACAATGTTTCTGTAAAAGAGATTAAAAACAAAATTATCTTTTTAAGAAAATTAGTCGCGGGAGGTAGTAACCATAGTTTTGGTATCCATGTTGCTAAAATGGCTGGTATGCCTAACAAAATGATTTCAAGAGCTAATGAAGTTTTAAAACAATTAGAAAGCTCAAACGTTGGAAATGGAAATACCAAAAAAGTTAAAACGACTGTAGATGTTGATGAAATGCAATTGAGCTTTTTTCAATTAGATGACCCAGTTCTGGAGCAAATAAAAGAAGAATTGATCCACATAGATATTAATACCCTAACTCCTGTTGAGGCGCTAATGAAACTCAACGAGATTAAAAAGAGTGTAGGAGGTTAGATTTTGTTAGGCAGAGCCTTACAATACGTCTTGAAAAAAATAATTGAGTTTTTGCTTGAAAAGCATAAAACCAATCTGTTTTTGAAAAGGTAAACCTATAGTGCTTTAGCACGTTATTTTCTAATGTTTGCCAACGTTTAATGTATGGCACGTAGTATCCCGCTGGGTGCTATGTACTATACATAGTGTTGTGTTTTCGTTGTTTTATTTCTTTTCAAGTATTTTCATTAGTCTTTGATTTAGATATAGTTTTTCTTTTCCAACTTTTACAGATTTAAGAAACCCTTTATCTTCTAGTGCCATTAAGTAATTCCCTACCGTTTTAGGAGTTCCAAGTCTAGCTTCAATTAAACTTTGTCTTTTAGTGTATGGAAGTTTAAAAATTATTTCTAATAAATCTTTTGTGTAAACTTTAGGAAGTTCCTCTCTTATTTCTTCTGACATTTTATGCATTAATTCAATTATTTCTTTTAATCGAATTAAGCCTTTTTGAGCAGTACTTTCAATCATGTCTAACATGTAAATAATCCAACTTTCCCAATCTTCTTTTTCAGTTACTAATCTTAATCTTTTATAGTATTCTGATTTGTTTTGAATAATGTATTCGCTTAAATAAATAGCTGGAACATCTAATAGTTTTTCCATTTTAAGGTAGAGTAAGAGTAAAATTCGTCCAGTTCTACCATTTCCATCAGAGAACGGGTGTATTGCCTCAAATTGATAATGCATCAACGCCATTTTAATTAATGGATCAAGTGAATCATCTTCATTTATGAATTTTTCAAAATTGGATAATTTTTCACGAATAACATCTTCTCCTGATGGAGGTGTATAAATAACGTCTCCATTTGTATTAGAAAGAGTGGTTCCAGGAGTAGTTCTAACACTTGATGTATTTTCTTTAATTCGTTGCATTATATCAATGCATAGATTTGTTGTTATAAAGGGTCTTGACTCTAGTTGTTTTAATCCGTACCACAAAGCATTTTTATAACTTATTACTTCTTTAGCAGCAGAGTTTTCAAACTTTTTATCTGCAACAGCAGATTTGTAAAGTTCATCATTAGTAGTAATAATGTTTTCAATTTCTGAACTAGCTTTTGCTTCTTGTAAATGAATTGTGTCAAGAAATAATTGAGGATTTGGAAGGTTTATTATTGCACCATTTAAATTTGCTAATGCTCTACTAGTAGTTATTGTTTTTCGTAAGATGTTAGTTGTTTCCAGATTGCTTTTTGGAGGCAATAATGGTAAATCATTATATGGTATGTCTTTCTTAAAATCACTCATATTGAACAAGGGTAAAATTTACACTCTTTGTCTTTACAGGTGTAAATATACGTAAAAATTACTCTCGTTATGTTGTCTAGGGTAAATGTTACTCTCGTACTCTATTTTTCTTCTGAAGAGGGATATTCAGAGAAGTAAACATCCATTCCAATTAGACCCATAATTTTCATTGAATTTGAACTTAGAGTTCCGCCTCCACCAGTAGCATCTTTTCTTATGTCGAATCCAATGTCAGCGACATAATTACTTGGTATTAAATTCTTGCCTTTTTTTTCTAACCAAGTTTCAAGAGCGTTAATTTGGTTTGGTAATTCCCAAACATCATCACACAATCCGTCTAATTTTTTACCTGTCTCTTCTATGTAAATATTAATCGGCATCTTAAATTCAAGGTTTTCTTAGTTAATGAAACACAACGTTTAGTGTATGTTGTCGTAGCATCCCAAAGGGAGCTATGCAATATAAACATTGTTGTGTTATCTTTATTCAATTTCCCTAAAATATTCATATTTCAAGGTTTGCAAGTTCTTAGACCTAGTGTGGTCTGAATAATACTTTAATCTACTAATAATTTTGCCATTGCTTCCGGGAATCCACGATTTGTAGCTAGGTCTATAGCTTTTGCATTTAACTCAGTTTCTTTAATACATGCTAGCAGTTTATTACTTGTTGAAATTGTTTGTTCATTTTGACAACTAAGGCTACTAATTATTTGATTGGTAACAGTTAGAGCAGAAGATGCTTTAACTATTTCAGACCTTGCATAGTTTTTATAAGGGAAGCTAACCTCTCCAACTCTTAAGTCAGGATTTTTTCCAGGGATTTGTTGTGCTCCGAAAAGGGGAGGACCTCCAATAGTAGCGTTTTTGAAAGACGGGATGTACTGAGTAACTGAGTTTATAGCTCTTTTTGTACGAGTATCAATATCTGATTTGTCCCAACCAAACTCAAGTCTTTTTTGAATTTTTGAATTAAAATTGACTTTTGAGTTTTTATGATCAAGTTTAATTAAACCACCATCAAACAGCGTTACATCCTTTGTCATTCCATGAATTTGATAGTAAAAACGCTACAATTGGAGGTC